>JBJOQF010000312.1:0-8245 GCA_046050185.1 Bacteroidota bacterium | reverse complement strand
AAATTAGAACCCTACAATTACAAAAAGGCGCTCAAAATATAACTCCAGAAGAAAAACTTCAAGAAGGATTTGTTACCTTACAGCATACCGTTGCCTTATTAGAACAAATGAATGCAACGTGTGCACATATTATTGCCAAAGACAACGATATGGTAATTGGGTTTGCTTTAGTGATGCTTTCCAGCTTTAGAAACGAAATTGAGGTTCTTATCCCCATGTTTGAAAGAATTGATGGATTAGTCCCAAATGACAAAACATACGTTATAATGGGTCAAATTTGCGTAGATAAAAAGTATAGAAAACAAGGAATATTCCGAGGACTTTATCATTTTTACAGAGAGGAACTGCAGCATGAATTTGATTACTTAATTACCGAAGTTGCCACTATAAACCTTCGTTCCATGCAAGCACACGAAGCAGTTGGCTTCAAAGTGATAGACAATTATAAAGATGACGACATTATTTGGAATATCATCCTTTGGGATTGGACATAAAAAAAGCCTAACAATTTAGACTGCACCCAAAAGTTTAGACACTATTTGGGGCATTTTTTATGGAAAGAAAAGTTAAGTATGATTACACATTTAAACTCGAATGTGTAGAATTGGTTTTAAAGAAACATTATTCAGATGGATATGTTTCAAAATTGAAGCAGATTCCAAGATGGAATATTCGTAAGTGGGTTAGTTTTTATAAGACTTATGGTGAAATTGGTTTATTACCAAGAATAAATCAAAGTTATTCAGCCGAATTTAAGTTAAAAGTACTCCAAACCATAGAAAAGGAATCTCTTTCATTGATGGAAACATGCATAAGATTTAATATTCCCAATATCTCTATAATTTCAAAATGGAAAAAAGATTTTGCTAACTTTGGTATTGAAGCATTACAACCAAAACCAAAAGGCAGACCAATATCTATGAGTGATTATAAACGTAAAAAAACAAAATCAGACAAACCTTTAACAAGAGAGGAAGAACTCTTAAAAGAGAACGAAAGACTTCGTTGTGAGAATGAATTGCTAAAAAAGTTACATGCCTTAGTTCAAGCCAGGAGAAATCCCAAGCCATAATAGATTTAAGGCATAAATTTGATTTAGAATTACTTCTAGATCTAACAAATATGGCACGTAGTAGCTTTTATTATCATCAAAAACAAAATAAATCGCCTGATAAATACAAAGAAATTAAAGAGTTAATTAAGGTCGTTTATCAGAGACATAAAGGTCGTTATGGATACAGAAGAATAACCGATGAACTCCAAAATAGATTAATAAATATCAATCATAAAACTGTACTTAGATTAATGAAATTAATGGGGTTAAAAAGTATTATTAGAGTGAAAAAATATAAATCTTACAGAGGCGAAAATGGTAAAATAGCTCCAAATATATTGGAAAGAAATTTTAAAGCAACAGCTCCAAATCAAAAATGGGCTACCGATATAACGGAATTTAATGTGTCTGGTAATAAATTGTATTTATCGCCTATAATTGACTTGTTTAATCAAGAAATAATCAGTTACGAGCTAACATGTTTAATCAAGTAGTTATGATGCTAAAAAAAGCATTTAAGAAAATACCCAATAACACAAATTTAATGCTTCATTCTGACCAAGGCTGGCAATACCAAATGAGTCATTATCAAAATTTATTAAAAGAAAAAGGTATTATACAAAGTATGTCAAGAAAAGGAAATTGTTTAGATAATGCTATTATCGAAAACTTCTTTGGAATATTAAAATCTGAAATGTTTTATACTCAAAAATTCAAATCTATAGAACAATTAAAAAAAGAAATCAATAAGTACATTACTTATTATAACAACGAAAGAATCAAATCAAATTTAAACAAAATGAGCCCGATAAAATATCGAGCTCATTATTATCAAAATTAATTATAAATTTGTCTAAACTTTTGGGTGCAGTCTAAACGAATGGCTTTTATATTATAAAAAAATAAAATTAGATTTTAAATCTTTTTCTATCAGTTTCGGTCAAATAGATTTTTCTCAAACGAATAGATTTTGGAGTTACCTCTACATATTCATCTTTTTGAATGTACTCTAATGCTTCCTCTAATGAGAAAATAATTGGAGGGATAATTCTAGCTTTTTCATCGTTTCCAGAAGAACGAACGTTAGATTGTTTTTTCTCTTTAGTTACGTTTACACACATATCATCACCACGAGAGTTTTCTCCAATTACCTGACCTTCGTAAATTTCGGCATTTGGTTCAACAAAAAACTTACCACGATCTTGCAATTTATCGATAGAATAAGGAATAGCTTTTCCTTTTTCCATAGAAATCAATGAACCTTTGTTACGTCCGGAAATTTCGCCTTTGTAAGGCTCATATCCTATAAAACGGTGTGCCATAATAGCCTCACCAGCTGTTGCAGTAAGTAATTGGTTACGCAATCCAATAATTCCACGTGATGGAATATTAAATTTTATAATCATACGCTCACCTTTAGTTTCCATACTCAACATTTCTCCTTTACGGAAAGAAACAAACTCTACCGCTCTACCTGAAAGATTTTCTGGTAAATCGATTGTTAATTCCTCAATTGGCTCACATTTTTTACCATCAATTTCTTTAATGATAACTTGTGGCTGACCAATTTGTAATTCGTACCCTTCTCTTCTCATTGTTTCAATAAGAACAGACAAGTGAAGTACACCGCGACCAAAAACCATAAACTTATCAGCAGAATCAGTTTCTCCTAACTTCATCGCTAAGTTTTTCTCTAATTCTTTTGTCAAACGCTCTCTAATATGACGAGAAGTTACAAATTTACCCTCTTTACCAAAGAAAGGAGAGTCATTAATTGTAAACAACATACTCATAGTAGGCTCGTCGATATCAATCGTTTTAAGACCTTCTGGATTTTCAAAATCAGCGATAGTATCTCCAATTTCAAATCCCTCAACACCTATGATAGCACAAATATCTCCTGCTATTACTTGTTGTACTTTTTTACGACCAAGTCCTTCAAAAGTGTGTAATTCCTTGATACGTGATTTAGAAATAGTACCGTCTCTTTTTACTAAAGAAATTGGCATACCTTCATTCAAAATACCTCTTTCAAGACGACCAATAGCGATACGACCTGTAAATGCTGAAAAATCTAATGAAGTAATCAACATTTGTGGTGTTCCTTCAGATACTTTAGGAGCTGGAACATTCTCGATAACCATATCCAGCAATGCTTCAACATTGTCAGTTACGTTTTCCCAATGGTCAGACATCCAATTATTTTTAGCTGAACCATAAACAGTTGGAAAATCTAGCTGCCATTCTTGAGCACCTAATTCAAACATTAAGTCAAAAACTTTTTCATGAACTTCTTCAGGGGTACAGTTTTCTTTATCTACTTTATTGATTACAACACATGGTTTTAATCCTAAGTCAATAGCTTTTTGTAATACAAAACGAGTTTGCGGCATTGGTCCTTCAAAAGCATCTACCAAAAGGCAAACACCATCAGCCATATTCAATACACGCTCTACCTCACCACCAAAATCGGCGTGACCAGGAGTATCGATGATATTAATTTTTGTTCCTTTGTATACTACAGAAACATTTTTAGAAGTAATAGTAATACCTCTTTCACGCTCTAAGTCGTTGTTATCAAGAATTAAGTCACCTGTGTTTTCGTTGTCACGAAATAATTGACAGTGATACATAATTTTATCAACCAAAGTTGTTTTACCGTGATCGACGTGGGCAATAATTGCAATGTTTCTAATAGCTTCCATCTGTGATTTTTAATGGGTGCAAAAGTACACTTTATTTTGATATAAAAAACCTTTATGTAATAGTTTACATATTATTAACCTTTTAGCACCAAAACATTGACAATTAAAACTCGTAAAATAAGTTTTAAACGAACTTAGTAATTTAGTATTATTTAATTATATTTGAGTAATGAAAAATAAAACCAATCAAATAACCTTAACCTACATTCTGATTTCCATATTTATGGCTATCATTTGCCATAAATTATTCCTAAATTATATTCACGACGCTAATTACCAATATTATAACTTCATAAAAGACTTATTATTTATTTCTTTAACAGGTATTGCTTACAAATATATTTTATCAAAAAACGACAATAGAAACATAGCTATTTTTGAAAAATTAAAGAATACAAATGACGAAATTAAAGAATCGAATGAAAAATATGACATTGTAGCAAAAGCAACAAGTGACACTATTTGGGATTGGAAAATTCAAGAAGATAATTTATCATGGAACAAAGGAATAGAAAGCGTTTTTGGTTATACAGAAGATCAGGTAGGTGATAATTCCACTTGGTGGTTTAATAAAATCCATCCTGAGGACAGTATTAAAATGTCAATAAAATTATATTCATTTATTGAACAAAAAACAGAAAAATGGCAAGATCAATATCGATTTAGATGTGCTGACAATTCTTATAAATATGTTCTTGACAGAGGATTTCTTCTTAAAGACGAAGACGGAAAAGCCATAAGAATGATTGGAGCAATACAAGATATTACAAAACAAAAAGAAGAAGAGCAAAGACTTAAATTATTAGAAACTGTAATTATACAATCAAAAGACTCCATAATTATTACTGAAGCTAATTCTAATGACAACGCAATACCTAAAATAATTTATGTTAATCCGGCTTTCTCTATCATGTCCGGATATAAATCCGATGAAGTTATTGGAAAAACCCCAAATCTTTTTAAAGGTCCAAATTCAGACAAACAAGAATATAAAAAACTAATTACCGCTTTAAAAAACAAAGAAGAATGCTTAATTGAAACCATAAGCTATAAAAAATCCAAAGAAGAATATTGGGTTCGCTTTTCAATGATTCCAATTTACAATTCAGAAAACGAACTATCACATTGGATTTCAATACAAAGAGATGTTTCTATAGAAAAAAAACAAGAAAAAGAAAAAGAGCAACTTATTCGAGAATTAACCCAAAACAATAAAGACTTAAAACAATTCTCCTATATAACTTCTCATAATCTTAGAGCTCCTTTATCAAACCTAACAGGTCTATTAAATTTAATGGAAGATATTCCGATTGAAAATCAAGAATTAAAAGAAATTTTAAGTGGTTTTAATAAATCAACACATTTATTAAATGATACTATTAACGATTTAGTAAAAGTTATTATTATCAAAGACAACCCTTCTATTCAAAAAGAAGCAGTATTTCTAAATGAAATTTTTGAAAACGTTTTTAATCAGCTGAGTTTTCAAATTGAATTATACAACCCTATAATTAAACTTAATTTTGAAAAAGTTTCTGCATTAAACACTAACAAAGCATATATAGAAAGTATCATGTTAAACCTATTAACAAATGCTATAAAATACAGATCCGAAAACAGAAAACTCAAAATAACAATTAATGCTAATGAAGTTGACGACATAGTTTATCTAACATTCAAAGACAATGGAATAGGAATCGATTTAGAAAGAAATCGTGATAAAGTTTTTGGACTATATCAAAGATTTCATAATTATCCTGACAGCAAAGGACTAGGATTATACCTGGTGAAATCTCAGATTGAAACCATGGGAGGAAATATCACCATTGAAAGCGAGGTAAACAAAGGAACTACATTCACATTAACATTTAAAAATAAAGAATAATGTTAGACCAAATTTTATGCATTGATGATGACCCCATAACACTTATGTTATGCAAAAAAGTAATCGTTAAAGCATCATTTTCTAATGAAATAATTACTTCTCAAAATGGAGAAGAAGCTCTTTTCTACTTTAATAAAATAAAATATAATACTGACAATAAATTAAAAAAACACCCTGAATTAATCTTTTTAGATTTGAACATGCCAGTAATGGGAGGGTGGGAATTTTTAGACATTTTCAACACGATAGATTATTCTGAGTTCAGCTCTATAAAAGTAGTTGTACTTTCTTCAACAATAGATCCTGAAGACTTAAAAAAATCAAAATCATACCCAATGGTTATCGATTTTTTATCAAAGCCTATAACTACATCAATGCTTGAATACTTAAAAAACAAAATATAAGAAATTACAAGTTCACAATAAATTAATATAAATACTGTTTTTTTTTGTGTATCACTATTTCAAGACTAGACACACTCATAAAAAAAGCTCTCAATAAAATTGAGAGCTTTTTTTATAATTATTTCAAAAACTGTAGTAATTACAATTTAGCAACATGTTTAGTTAATTTAGACTTTAAATTAGAAGCTTTGTTATCATGAATGATATTTTTCTTTGCTAATTTATCAATCATAGATATTACACTTGACAATTTAGAAGTAGCATCTACTTTATCAGTAGCTATTCTTAATGCTTTAATCGCATTACGAGTAGTTTTGTGTTGGTATCTATTTAATACTCTTTTCTTTTCGTTACTTCTAATTCTCTTTAGAGCTGATTTATGATTTGCCATTTTATTGCTTTTTTATCTTTTATTGTTTTTTTGTAGTCCGTAAGGGAATCGAACCCCTGTTACCAAGACGAAATCTTGGCGTCCTAACCCCTAGACGAACGGACCTTATTCTCCTAAGTTTTTATCAATATAAATTGAATGTAGCCCGTAGCGGAATCGAACCGCTCTTACATGGATGAAAACCATGCGTCCTAACCGATAGACGAACGGGCCCTTTTTCCCTCTAAGTTCAGGAAAACTTTAACATGCAAAAAAAATAGTAGCCCGTAGCGGAATCGAACCGCTCTTACATGGATGAAAACCATGCGTCCTAACCGATAGACGAACGGGCCCTGCTTCTCTAATGCGGATGCAAAAATACAACTATTTTTGAAACGCACAATAGTAGATGCGAAAAAAATTATTTTTTTTTAATATGCCTTCGCAAACAATACTCTTCCTACTGAACTTTCTCCAGTAAAAACACAGCTTCCTGCCACTTCTACTCTATGTAAAGGGATGCATCTAATCGTTGCTTTGGTCAAATCTTTTATCTTCTCTTCAGTAGCTGCGGTTCCATCCCAATGAGCTGATACAAAGCCTCCTTTATTCTCCAAAACTTGTTTAAATTCATCAAAATTATTTACTTCAGTAATATGCGTGTCACGATAATTTAAAGCTTTATCAAATAAATCAGTTTGAATTTGAGCTAATAAATTATCAATATAAGTTACAATCCCGTCTTTAGAAACAATTTCTTTAGTTAATGTATCTCTTCTTGCAACTTCAAAAGTACCCATCTCTAAATCTTTAGGTCCAACTGCTATTCGAACTGGAACTCCTTTTAATTCCCATTCTGCAAATTTAAATCCTGGCTTTTGAGTAGTTCTGTCATCATATTTAACCGCAATCTTTAATTTCTTGAATTGAGAAACTAAATCAGCGACAACAGTTGATATTTCTTCTAATTGCTCCTCTGTTTTGTGAATTGGAACAATAACCACTTGAATAGGCGCTAAATTTGGCGGTAAAACCAATCCTTTATCATCTGAATGCGTCATTACCAAAGCTCCCATCAATCGAGTAGAAACCCCCCATGAAGTTCCCCAAACATACTCTTGCTTTCCTTCGGCATTAGCAAATTTAACATCGAATGCTTTAGCGAAGTTTTGTCCTAAAAAGTGAGAAGTTCCCGCCTGCAATGCTTTTCCGTCTTGCATTAAAGCCTCAATACAATACGTTTCTTCAGCTCCAGCAAAACGTTCCGTTTCTGTTTTAAAACCTTTAATTACCGGAATTGCCATAAAATTTTCTACAAATTCAGCATAGACATGCATCATTTTTTCAGATTCCTCAATAGCTTCAGCTTTCGTAGCATGAGCCGTGTGACCTTCTTGCCATAAAAACTCTGCAGTTCGTAAAAACAATCTTGTTCTCATTTCCCATCGCACCACATTTGCCCATTGGTTAATCAACAATGGTAAATCTCTATAAGACTGTACCCATCCTTTGTATGTTGACCAAATAATAGCTTCACTTGTTGGACGAACAATTAATTCTTCTTCCAGTTTTGCATTAGGATCTACCATCAGCTTTCCTGGCTTATCTGGATCGTTTTTCAATCTATAATGTGTTACTATAGCACACTCTTTTGCAAATCCTTCAGCATTTTTCTCTTCTGCTTCAAACATGCTTTTTGGAACAAATAAAGGAAAATAGGCATTTTGATGACCTGTTTCTTTAAACATTCGATCCAACTCAGCTTGCATTTTTTCCCATATTGCATAACCGTACGGTTTAATAACCATACAGCCTCTAACTCCTGAA
>JBJOQF010000311.1:0-6072 GCA_046050185.1 Bacteroidota bacterium | reverse complement strand
GCCGGATTTATTTTTATCTCGATTTATTTTTTATTTCGAGGTTCTTTTACGGCAGATTTTTTTATGCTGTCTGCCAAAAACTGGATTCTGATATTGGTTTTAGCATCGGTCTGTACTGCTTATGCCTTTACGGCTTCGATAAGGGTTATGCGCAGATTGACGCCTTATACAGTTATGTTAACCACTAATTTAGAGCCGGTTTACGGTATTGTGCTGGCTTATTTTATCATTGGAGGAAAAGAAAAAATGAGTACAGAATTTTATATTGGAGCAGTTGTAATTGTAATTACGGTGCTTTTGAACGGAGTCATAAAACATTATAGAAAAGAAGATTAATTGTAAGATTTTTTGTTGTTGAAAAACCTATTTTTTCTACTTGAACAAAAAAATAAGTGTATAATGATATTAAATTTTATATTTGCAGTTCCAAATCAAAAAAATAAAAACAATAATAAATACTCAGAAATCCTATGGAATATTTAGATTTTGAGCTTCCTATAAAAGAACTAGAAGAACAGTTAGATAAATGTGTTATTATTGGTCAGGAATCAGATGTTGATGTAACGAATACTTGCAAACAAATCAACGAAAAGCTAGAAGAAACTAAAAAACATATTTATAAAAACTTGACAGCTTGGCAACGAGTACAATTGTCAAGACATCCAAGTCGTCCTTATACAATGGATCACGTACGTGCTTTATGTGGCGAAACTTTTCTGGAACTTTTTGGCGATAGAGGTTTTAAAGATGATAAAGCCATGATTGGCGGTTTAGGAAAAATTGATGGGCAATCTTTTATGATTGTTGGTCAACAAAAAGGGTTCAATACAAAGACACGTCAGTTTCGTAATTTTGGAATGCCAAATCCTGAAGGATATAGAAAAGCATTGCGTTTGATGAAAATGGCGGAGAAATTTGGTATTCCGGTTTTGACATTAATTGACACTCCGGGAGCGTATCCAGGATTAGAAGCTGAAGAACGCGGACAAGGTGAGGCTATAGCCAGAAATATCTTTGAAATGATTTGCCTGAAAGTACCAATTATCACCGTAATTGTAGGTGAAGGTGCTTCTGGTGGAGCATTAGGAATAGGTGTGGGAGATAAAGTCTATATGATGGAAAACACTTGGTATTCTGTTATTTCACCTGAATCATGTTCTTCTATTTTATGGAAAAGCTGGGAATATAAAGAACAAGCTGCCGAAGCATTGAAATTGACTTCTGCTGACATGAAAAAGCAAAAATTAGTGGATGATATTATTCCGGAACCATTAGGTGGAGCGCATTACGATAGAGAGACTGCTTTCAAAACGGTTGAGCAATATATCATGAAAGGATTTAACGAATTGAAAGACTTATCAACAGAAGAATTAGTTGCCAGAAGAATGGACAAATACAGTAAAATGGGCGAGTATAAAGAGTAAAATCTTACAAATTGATATTTAATCCGAAGCCTTACAGTTTCGGATTTTTTTATGGTTATAAACAAAAAAAAGTTACTTATGAACAATTATTAGTAACAACTCAATGCCGATTTTTTTTTAATTTTTGTTACTTTCGCTCTATGGAAAACATCAGAAATATTAATCCTGTTAAGGTTGATAAAACTACTATAATAAGCCTTGAAAAAGGGAAATTGCAACCACAAGTACTCGATTTAGAAGAGGCTGTGCTTGGCGCCATGATGATTGATAAAAAAGGGGTTGATGATGTTATTGACATTTTACAACCTGATGCTTTTTATAAAGAGGCACACAAACATATTTTTGAGGCTATTGTTCAACTGTTTACTGAAACGCAGCCTATTGACTTATTAACTGTTTCTGCCCAACTCAAAAAAAATGCAAAATTAGAATTGGCAGGAGGGGATTTTTACCTAATTCAGCTTACGCAAAAGATATCGTCTTCGGCACACATTGAATTTCATTCCAGGATTATCCTCCAAAAATTTATTCAACGCAGTTTGATTCGGATTTCTACTGAAATTATTGAAGATTCTTACGATGAAACAACGGATGTTTTTGATTTATTGGACAAAGCTGAATCTAAATTATACGAAGTAACGCAAGGAAATATAAAACGTAGTTCCGAAACGGCGCAGAGCTTAGTGTTACAAGCCAAAAAACGAATTGAAGAAATTGCTGGTCAAGAAGGACTGAGTGGAGTTGCGACTGGTTTTGATAAATTAGATAAGATTACTTCAGGATGGCAACCAAGTGATTTAATTATTATAGCGGCAAGGCCAGCAATGGGTAAGACAGCATTTGTATTATCAATGGCACGAAATATGGCAATTGATTTTGGAATGCCGGTTGCTTTATTTTCCCTGGAGATGGCATCAGTTCAGTTGATCACTCGTTTGATTTCTTCCGAAACAGGTTTGTCATCGGAGAAATTGCGTACCGGAAAACTGGAAAAACACGAATGGGAACAATTAAGTACTAAAGTTAAAAATTTAGAAAAAGCTCCGTTGTATATTGATGATACGCCTTCCCTGTCTATTTTTGACTTAAGGGCAAAAGCAAGACGTTTGGTTTCACAACATGGCATCCGAATTATCATTGTAGATTATTTGCAATTAATGACTGCCGGTGGAAACGGAAAAGGAGGAGGAAACAGAGAACAGGAGATTTCTACAATTTCCCGAAACTTAAAAGCACTGGCGAAGGAATTGAACGTTCCCGTAATTGCACTTTCCCAATTGTCGCGTGCGGTTGAAACGCGTGGTTCCAGTAAAAGACCTTTGCTTTCTGACCTTCGTGAATCGGGTGCGATTGAGCAAGATGCTGATATTGTATCGTTTCTATACCGTCCTGAATATTACAAAATTGACGAATGGGATGATGATGAAGCCTCACCAACTGCAGGTCAAGCAGAAATAATGATAGCCAAACACCGTAATGGTAGTATTGAAAATGTTCGTTTGAAATTCATTGGGCATCTGGGTAAATTTGATAACCTGGAAGATTACAGTGGCAGTTATGATGACTTGCCATCAAGCATGAATCAAGATGATAATCCCTTTATAACTAAAAATTTGCCATCAGCCAATGAAGCTTTTGGAAGTAACTTGAATGACCCGGACGACGATAGTGATGTACCGTTCTAAAATATAAATCAATCACTTACAACTCCTCTATCTAGAAAAAGTGAATAGGATATTAAACCCGAATTTCACTAATTTGCACAAATTAATTCGTGTAAATTAGTGAAATTCGGGTTTAACTTTTAATATCAACTTTAAATCAGTGTAAATCTGCTTATTCAGTGCAGTCTGTGTTCTTATTTGTATTTGTCTTTAGATGGAGCCACTGATAGCTTTTTTTTATGATTTTCATCGCCTAAAAACTATTATCTTTGAAATAAAAACGACAATGTCTTTCAAGAAGTCACTCTATATTCTACTGATTTTTATTTCTTTTTCGGCGAAAGCTTCCTTTATTTTGTTGCCAATGGATGAAACCACCCAGCAAAATCATCTGAAAGCTTATGGGATTACCTATTGGTGTTTGGATAAAAACTACAAAGCAAGTTGGTTGCTCAATTATCGAGGTGGTTCTTTTTTACTGCCTGATGCCGAAGAAATACGCAAAGAATGTAAGATTCGAGGGGTGAGTTATGAAATCCTTTCGGATAATGAAGAAGCCTTGATTTTGGACGAAATTTCGAGCCCTTCTCAAAATATGGAAACGGTAGTATTAGAAAAAGCCCCAAAAATAGCCGTTTATACACCCAAGGGAAAACAGCCTTGGGATGATGCTGTAACACTCGTTTTGACTTATGCCGAAATTCCTTTTACGCCAATATATGATGAAGAAGTTTTAAGTGACCAATTGCTGCTTTACGATTGGTTGCACTTGCATCATGAAGATTTTACAGGGCAATACGGTAAATTTTATGGTGCTTATAAAAATGTACCTTGGTATATTGAACAAAAGAAAGATGCCGAAGCATTGGCGACCAAATTAGGCTATTCGAAAGTGTCACAAGAAAAGGGCGCTGTAGCCAAAAAAATAAGGGACTTTGTAATTGGTGGTGGATTTATGTTTGCGATGTGCTCAGCAACGGATAGTTTTGATATTGCGCTGGCGGCAGATGGTGTGGATATTTGCGAAGCTATGTTTGATGGAGATGCCAGTGATGCTAATTACCAATCAAAGATGAATTATAATAATTCGTTTGCTTTCAAAGATTTTATTTTAGAAAGAAGACCGGAGCAATATGAATTTTCGGATATTGATATGACTACGAAAAGAAGAATTTTAATGGATAAAGATTATTTTACTTTAATGTCATTTTCGGCAAAATGGGACCCAATACCAAGTATGTTATGTCAAAATCATACGCAATTGGTCAAAGGATTCATGGGACAGACGACTTCTTTTGATGCATCGCGGATAAAATCCAATATTTTGGTAATGGGAACTTGTGAGTTAAACGGTGAAGCGAGATATATTCACGGCGAAAAAGGAAAAGGAATGTTTACTTTTTATGGTGGCCACGATCCTGAAGATTTTCAGCATCAAGTAGGTGATGCGCCTACAGTTCTTGATTTACATCCCAATTCACCGGGCTACCGTTTAATTTTAAATAATGTGTTGTTTCCTGCTGCTAAAAAGAAAAAACAGAAGACATAATTTTATGTAATTTTTTATTAATGGAATCGGTAGGTGTAATATAGTTTTTCATGATAATTTCCGTTAGTTCGAGTAATTTTCTCCCGAAGCTTCAGGTAGAAAATTATAACGAAACCTAGAAAATTAGTATAAAAAGGTTCTCAATACACGTCACTTCGAGTGCAAAGCGTATCGAGAAGTTACTTCACAAAAAAAACACTCGAACTGAACCCATTGGGTTAATTCAAAGAAAATTCAAACCAAATAGGAATGTGATCGGATATTATTCGGGCTTCTTTTAAGGAATTAAAGTTTTTGTAAAACGGAATAATTCCTGAATTTATAGTATTGATTTTCGAAGTTTTGAAATACATATTGTCAAATTCTGATGCGAGGCATTTGTCATTTTTGCATTCTTGTTTCAGTGACGTTTTTTGATCAACCAAAATAGATTGATAGCCCATTTTCTTCAAAGGATTGAAAACCGTATGGGATTGCGGACAATTAAAATCACCGGCAAAAATTAAATTCAAAGTAGGATATTCATCAGGTAAAAATTTGAAATATTTAATCTCGGTTTCGGGTTGTTTATTTTTGGTTATAGCATGGAAATTTACCACAGTAAACTGTTTGTTTCCATATTGAAACGTACAGAAATACGGTTCTCTGTCAATTTCTAAATGGTATTTTTTCTCGAGCCAGGCTTTCCCGATTTTCTTTAATTTGGCTGTTTTCCAGATAAAAGCGTAGCGTTCAGTTTTATAAGCACTGCTGCTGGTTGGGTCACTTATACTGTAATCCCATTTGGCACCTTTGCGATTGAGTTCATCAGCCAGTTTTGCTACAGCCTGAGCTCCGCCATAACCGGCTACCACTTCTTGAATGGCAATAATGTCATAATTCCTCAGTGAATTTGCAATGTAGTTGATTGTTTCTTCGGATTTTGACTGACCAAAATTTTCTAAATTCCAAGAAAGGAGTTTGGTTTGGGAGAATAGTTGGGAGGTTAAGAAGAGTAGAAGTAGGAGGATTTTGGTCATTAAATTCAAGTTTTAACTTTTTTTAAAAGTTTGTGTTTAAGGGTTTTGTTAGGTAATATCGCATATCGTGATATGCAATATTATTAGATAAAGAATAACATTGCCTAATTGTAATCAAGACAATAGCTTCAAAGATGGTTAGAGTAAAGAATATCTTTAAATGATAGTGAAATTATTGTTGTCATTTTCTTTTTTATCATACACATACCTTTTTGACTCAAACTCCACGCCTTTTTCCATTATTCCAAATTCATCTGTAGGATACAACCATTTATTTTTAGGGGTTATTATAGGCTTTATTGCTGTTTGATTTTCAATATCACTTACCATTAAATTTTTATTTGGCTTTTTATCTTTAATTCGTTTCTTAACTTTTTTTGGAAAGGCTAAAGATAACAATAAGCCAACTCCAACTA
>JBJOQF010000310.1:0-16899 GCA_046050185.1 Bacteroidota bacterium | reverse complement strand
AATTCTGGTTGCGTAATAATAAATGGAGCTGCTTGACTGTCCATTGCTTCCAGTTGTACTGAATAGTTTTGTTTTGGAACTATTGTTTCTAAAACTGTTTTCAAGTTAGTTTGCTCTTCCTCAGATAATTTAGAAATAGTAGTTTCCTCTTTCTTGATTAAATTATCAATATGATCTGAATCGACACGTACGAAATTCATTCCGCTGTTATCGCCTTCGATTTTTTGAATTAAATGCGAGATAATTGGGGAATCAAGCAATAAAACCTCGTATCCTTTATCTTTTGCAATTTCGATATAAGAGTGTTGTGCTTCTTTATTTCCTGCATATAAAACAACCAGTTTTCCGTCTTTGTCAGTTTGATTGGCCGCCAGTTTCTCTTTTAATTCTTCCAGTGTATAAAATGTGTCATCTACTGTAGGGTACAAAACAAAAGCCCCTGATTTTTCATAGAATTTGTCTTCAGAGAGCATTCCGTATTCTAAAACGATTTTGATATCGTTCCATTTTTTCTCAAAATCTTCACGGTTTTCGTTGAATAAAGATTTTAGTTTATCGGCCACTTTACGGGTGATGTAATTCGAGATTTTCTTAACAGCAGCATCCGCTTGTAATCCAGAACGAGATACATTCAATGGAATATCCGGTGAGTCAATTACACCTTTAAGCATTGTCAAAAATTCAGGAACAATTCCTTCTACATTATCCGTTACATAAACCTGATTTTGGTACAATTGAATTTTATCTTTCTGAATTTGTAAATCAGAACCTAATTTTGGGAAATATAAAATACCAGTTAAATTAAACGGGTAATCAACATTTAAATGAATGTGAAATAAAGGTTCTTCAAATTGCATTGGATACAATTCATGGTAGAAATTTTTATAATCTTCATCCGATAATTCAGTTGGCAGTTTTGTCCAAGCTGGATTTGGATTATTGATGATGTTATCTGTTTCTACTTCTGTAAACGTTTTGTCTTTATCTTCTGTCGCAACTTCTTCACCCTTTTTTTGTTCGATTTTTTCTGTTTTAGTTCCAAATTTAATTGGAATAGGCATGAACTTGTTGTACTTATTCAACAGTTGATTGATTTTTGCATCTTCAAGAAATTCTAAAGAATCTTCAGCAATATGCAAAATAATTTCTGTCCCACGAGTGGTTTTATCAGCAGGTTCTAAAGTGAATTCAGGACTTCCATCACAGGTCCAGTGTGCTGCTGGTTCCTCTTTGAATGATTTAGTGATAATTTCCACTTTTTCGGCAACCATAAATGCGGAATAGAAACCAAGACCAAAATGACCTATAATACCAGAATCTTTAGCAGAATCTTTGTATTTATCTAAAAATTCTTCAGCACCGGAAAAGGCTACTTGGTTGATGTATTTTTCTACTTCATCCGCAGTCATTCCCAGGCCTTGATCGATAATGTGCAATTTCTTACCCTCTTTATCGATTTTTATTTCGATAATTGGATTGCCATATTCTACTTTGGCTTCGCCAATGCTTGTTAAATGTTTTAATTTTAGTGTTGCATCAGTCCCATTTGAAATCAATTCACGCAAGAAAATTTCGTGATCACTGTACAAGAATTTCTTGATTAGGGGGAAGATGTTTTCTACCGAAACATTAATTTTTCCAGTTGTCATATTTTGAATTTTTAAGTTTGAATTTGGTACAATTTACTCAAATAAGATACCAATTAATACAGATGTGACAAATTGTCGGAAGCGTTAATTATGATATAAAATAATTTAATTTTGAAACATTTTTGTTTTGATGCATCGTATCTTTGTTAGAGTATTAATTACAAATTTTTTTAAAATGAAAAAGATTATTTTATTATGCATATTAGCTGTTTCAATGTTTGCTTGTAAGTCAACATCAGTAACAAATACAAATACTGATAGAAAAGCCCAAGTTGGCATGAAAGGAAACTGGGTAATCAGTTCTGTTACCTATCCAGGATCGCAATATATTAAAGTGAATTCTTTTCAAATTGCTGATTCAGAATGTTTTGTAGGGAGTGCATGGAAATTTATTTCAAATAATAATAAAGGGGATATGGCTTTGACAAAAGCAGGATGTACTTCATTTAGTTCACCAATTACTTGGTTTGTAAACAATGACGGGCAATTTATTTTAAAAATATTGGATGCCGGTATAAAAGCTAAAAAAGTCAGAGAGGGGTACCTATTATATGTTGCAAATCAAACAGAGACTTCTTTTCAATTGATTGATAAAATTGATGTAGGAGGAAAAATGACTGATGTAGTTTACCAATTCAATAAAACTAATTAATTAAAAATATAGATATGAAAAAGATTTCAATAGTTGCTATAGCAACAATAATGATTATGGGTTCAATGTTTACAGGTTGTGAAGCATTAAAAAATACAAATAAAACACAAAGAGGAGCAGCAATTGGAGCTGCAGGTGGAGCGGTAATAGGAGGGATTCTTGGAAATAACCTTGGAAAAGGAGGAAAAGGTGCGCTTGGGGCTGTATTAGGAGGAGTTATAGGCGGTGTTGCCGGTGGTGTTATTGGTAACAAAATGGACAAACAGGCAAGAGAAATAGATGCAGCGCTTCCAGGGGCTGAAGTGGTGCGTGTAGGAGAAGGTATTAAATTAGTTTTAAATGAAAATGCAGTACGTTTTGATACTAATAAATCTTCATTGACAGCTACAGCAAAGGCTAATTTAGATAAATTAGTTCCAGTTTTTAAAGAATATCCGGATACTGACATAACTATTTACGGATATACTGACATAACTGGTTCGCCAGAATATAATTTAAAACTTTCAGGAGAAAGAGCAGCATCTGTTAGAAATTATTTAGTAAGTAAAGGAGTTTCTTCCGGTAGATTTCAAGTTACTGGTTTAGGAATTGCTGATCCAATTGCGTCAAATGAAACAGCTGATGGTAGAAGTCAAAACCGTCGTGTTGAATTTGCTATTACTGCAAATGAAAAAATGATTCAAGATGCTAAAACAGAAGTGAAGTAATACTCTTTATACCATAAAAGTAAAAGCTGTTTTGTAATGAAACAGCTTTTTTTTGGCGTCATTTTTAAATTAAACATTGTAAATTTGTGCTCTTAAATACTGAACATGCTTGAAATAAAAAACATTTCTTTTACTTACATTGAAAATCCCGTTATCGAGAATGTTAGTTTTGAAATTACCAAAGGTCAGAATGTAGCTGTAATTGGCGAAAGTGGTTGTGGTAAAAGTACTTTGTTGAAATTGATATATGGATTATATGATTTAGATGAAGGAGAAATAACGTATGACAATAAACCTATTTTTGGACCAAAACACAATCTTGTTCCAGGGGAAGATTATATTAAATATTTAGCTCAGGATTTTGATTTGATGCCTTATATATCTGTCGAAGAAAACGTAGGGAAATTTTTGTCTAATATTTATAAAGACAGGAAGAAAGCCAGAGTTCAGGAGCTTTTAGAAATGGTAGAAATGACGAGCTTTGCTAAAGTTAAAGCCAAATATCTAAGTGGCGGACAACAACAACGAGTGGCACTTGCAAGAGTTTTAGCATTGGAGCCGGAAATAATTTTGCTGGATGAGCCCTTCAGTCAGATTGATTCATTTAGAAAAAATGCCTTGCGCAGAAATTTATTCAGTTACTTAAAACAAAAGGGAATTACCTGTATTATTGCGACACATGACAGCACGGATGCTTTGTCTTTTTCGGATGAAACGATCGTAGTTAAAAATGGAAAAGTGATAGCCAAAGGAAACTCAAAAGCTTTATATCAAAACCCCACCAATAAATACGTTGCATCTCTCTTTGGAGAAGTTAATGAATTAAAATTATCTCAATTAATTGAACTTGATGGAGATGATGAAGCGCTTTTATTGTACCCACACCAATTGAAAGTGGTCGATAATGGAATGATGCATGTGGTTGTGAAACAATGTTATTTTAAAGGAAGCCATTATTTGATTAAAGCTGCTTTTGAAAGAAGAGCCATTTTCTTTGAACATGATTCGGAATTAGAATTGAATCAAGAAGTGACTTTGATGTTAGCCTAAGAATACAAATTACAGTTTTCAGATAATGATAGCAATGAGAATAGAAACCGTCTAGAAATCATTTTTGTATTAATTTTTAATCCTGCAAGGTCTTTTTTTACCTTATGGTTTGATTTAATAGTTTGATAATAAATATAATAACATCTGAAAAGTATTTATTAATCGAATTCAGGGAATCCTTAGCCCTGATGGAAGCGGCATCCTTTTATTCTCGTTTTTTTACGAGAATAAAAGATACAGCGTACAGCAGGATACAGCTCCTGAAAATTATAATTGCATATTACCAAAAAAGTAGTAATTTGGAACCTGATATTTAGCGTATCGTTAAATATGTATCTGTGATTTTAATAAAATAATTAAACTATGTATCATTCAAAAATAACAGGATTAGGATTTTATGTTCCTTCCAATTGTGTTACAAATGACGATTTGTCTAAAATTATTGACACGAATGATGAGTGGATTCAGGAGCGCACAGGCATTCAGGAAAGAAGACACATTGTAAGTGGTGAAGATACTACAACTACAATGGGTGTGAAAGCTGCTGAAATTGCGATTGAGCGTTCCGGTGTTGCAAAATCAGCTATTGATTTTATTGTTTTTGCCACATTAAGTCCGGATTACTATTTTCCTGGGCCGGGAGTTTTAGTACAACGTGATTTAGGCCTTAGAACTGTAGGCGCTTTAGATGTCAGAAATCAATGCTCAGGTTTTATTTATGCGTTGTCAGTTGCTGATCAATATATTAAAACGGGAATGTATAAAAATGTTTTGGTAATTGGTTCTGAAGTGCAATCAACAGGACTGGATATGACGACTCGAGGTAGAAGTGTTTCGGTGATTTTTGGTGATGGAGCGGGAGCGGCGGTTTTGAGCAGAGAAGAAGATTTAACCAAAGGAATTTTATCTACGCACTTGCATTCAGAAGGGCAACATGCCGAGGAACTAATTGTAAAAGCACCAGGAATGGGAGGGCGTTGGGTTACTGATATTTTAGCCGATAATGATCCAAATGATGAAAGTTATTTTCCATATATGAATGGACAATTTGTGTTTAAAAATGCAGTTGTTCGTTTTTCAGAAGTGATAAATGAAGGTTTGCAGGCAAATAACTTGCAGGTTTCTGATATTGACATGTTGATTCCGCATCAGGCCAATTTGAGAATTTCACAATTTATCCAAAAGAAATTCAACCTTACAGATGATCAAGTTTTTAATAATGTTCAGAAATATGGTAATACAACTGCCGCTTCTATTCCGATTGCTTTAACAGAAGCATGGGAACAAGGGAAAATAAAATCAGGAGATACAGTAGTTTTGGCTGCTTTTGGTAGTGGTTTTACTTGGGCAAGTGCTATTATAAAATGGTAATAAGCCATTTTTCAAAGCTATTATTTTAATCAAAAAACCCAGAGTTGGCATACTCTGGGTTTTCTTTTTTGCAACAAACTATTAAAACTAATCTTATAAAAGTCCACCACTTCCTTGGGTTTCGTTTTGTCATTTTGTTTTTTCTTGTTCCAAAACGGTAATTGAATCCAATTATATATCGATTGACTTTCCCCGTTTTTTACAAAAAAATATTCTATTAAAATTTAATATTTACCTAATAGACTCTTTAATGGATAAATTGTTACAATTTTTTTTAAAAATAACTAAAAAGTAACTGTTAAATATCCAAATAGGATATTTTGAGTAGGAAATTATATTGTTTTCCAATTTTCAAATCGATGCATTATAACTATATTTGCAACCTTTAAATAAATACATAAAATGACATTATCACATATTCTTACGCCTTCTATTGAAAAAGCTGTACTGGCTTTATTTGACATTGCTGTTGACAAAGTTGAATTTCAAACCACTCGGAAGGAATTTGAAGGAGATATTACTATGGTCATTTTTCCATTATTGAAAGTTATTAAAAGTAATCCTGTAGAATTAGGAAACAAAATTGGTAACTATTTAGTAGAAAACGTAACTGAAGTGAGTCGTTTTAATGTGGTTTCAGGATTTTTAAACATTGTAATTTCTGACGAATATTATTTGAATTTTTTCAATGCAATCAAAGACGATGTAAAATTTGGTTTCGTTACCCCATCCCAAAGCTTCGGGACTGAAGATAAAGCTGTCATGGTAGAATATTCTTCACCAAATACGAATAAACCGTTGCATTTGGGTCACGTTCGTAATAATCTTTTAGGATATTCTGTTGCCGAAATTATTAAAGCCTCAGGTAAAAAAGTGTACAAAACCCAAATCATAAACGATAGAGGGATTCATATTTGTAAATCAATGTTGGCTTGGCAAAAATTCGGAAACGGACAAACACCAGAATCAACAGGTTTAAAAGGAGATAAACTAGTTGGAAATTTTTATGTTGCTTTTGATAAGGCATATAAAGAAGAAATCGCCCAATTAATGAGCACCGGAAAAACTGAAGAAGAGTCTAAAAAACAAGCGCCAATCATTCTTGAAGCACAAGAAATGCTTTTGAAATGGGAAGCTGGTGATGCTGAGGTAATAAATCTTTGGAAAACTATGAACCAATGGGTTTATGATGGTTTTGCCATTACTTATAAAAATTTAGGTGTTGATTTTGATTGTTATTACTACGAAAGCAATACCTATTTGTTAGGAAAAGATGTTGTTCAAATAGGTTTGGAGAAAGGTGTTTTTGAAAAAGATCCTGACGGTTCGGTTTGGATTGATTTAACAGATGAAGGTTTAGATAGAAAAATTGTACTTCGTTCAGATGGAACCGCAGTTTATATGACACAGGATATTGGCACTGCAATTCAACGTGTAAAAGATTACCCGGATGTTGGCGGAATGGTTTATACTGTGGGTAACGAACAAGATTATCATTTCAAAGTTTTGTTTCTTATCTTGAAAAAGTTAGGCTTTGATTGGTCTAAAAATCTTTTCCATTTGTCTTACGGAATGGTAGATTTGCCTTCGGGAAAAATGAAAAGCCGCGAAGGAACTGTTGTAGATGCAGATGATTTAATGCAAGAAATGACAAATACAGCTCAAAAAATCGCAGAGGATTTAGGGAAACTAGACACTTATTCTGTTGAAGAAAAAGCAAAATTATACAGTACTATAGGCCTTGGCGCTTTGAAATATTATATTTTAAAAGTAGATCCAAAAAAACGAATCCTTTTCAATCCGGAAGAATCAGTAGATTTTGCAGGAAATACGGGGCCGTTTATTCAATATACGTATGCCAGAATTCAATCAATCTTAAGAAAAGCTAATTTTGATTTTAAAGTAATATCGTGTGTAGTAGCGATACACGAAAAAGAAAAAGAATTATTAAAACAATTGGAATTATTTCCTGAAGTAATTCAAAATGCAGCTCATAATCATAGCCCTGCTTTACTGGCAAATTTCACCTATGATTTAGTACGTGAATACAATTCGTTTTATCAAGCGGTACCCATTCTTGGAGAAGAAGATTTAGAGAAGAAAATTTTCAGGGTGCAATTGTCTAAAAAAGTGGCCGATACCATTGCTGCGTCGTTTAGTTTATTGGGAATTAATGTTCCTGAAAGAATGTAGATTTAATTATAAAAGTATAAAAAAGGCCTCGATATTCGGGGTCTTTTTTATTAAAAATCTTAACTTTACAAATACTAATGTATTGGAAGTTATGAGAGAAATTAGATTTTGTTTAGGATATTTATTGTTTTTTACAACAGCCGTTTATTGTCAATCCGAGCCTGTTAAAATTGAAGGCGTAGCTCAAGGGACTACATATCATATCACTTATTTTGATTCACAAAACCGAGACTTACAACCAGAAATAGACAAAATATTACAGGATTTTGATTTGTCCGTTTCAACATATATTCCAAATTCGATTATTTCTAGAATAAATTCTAACGAGAAAAATGTAATCGTTGACAAATACTTTACAGCGTGTTTTAAAAAAGCTAAAGAGGTTTGGAAAAATACCAATGGAGCTTTTGATCCAACTGTTTATCCTTTAGTGAATGCTTGGGGATTTGGTCCCGGAAGAAAACAAAAAATAGAGAAAGTCAAGATAGACAGTATTCTTCAATTTGTTGGATTTCAATTAATAGAGTTAAAAGGCAACAAAGTGGTCAAAAAAGACCCAAGAGTTGCATTGGATTTTAATGCCTTTGCACAAGGATATTCTGTTGATGTGGTTTCTGAATTTTTGAAATCAAAAAAAATTAGCTCATTTATAGTTGAAATAGGCGGAGAAGTTTATGCAAAAGGCCAAAAACCAAATGGGAATAATTGGTCTATTGGTATCGAAAAACCCATTGACAACAAGGAGTCAGAAAACCCCTATAATGCGATTGTCAAACTAAAAAACTTGGCTATTGCTACATCAGGGAATTATCGCAGGTTCATTATCGAAGACGGTATGAAATACGCACATCATATCGATCCTAAAACAGGTTATCCCACCAAAAATAATTTGCTGAGTGCTTCCATATTTGCCAAGGAATGCATTTCAGCAGATGCCAATGCTACAGGAGTTTTGGTTCTTGGACTTGAAAAAGCGAAAGTATTTTTGAATAATCATCCAGAGTTACAGGCTTATTTAATCTATTCGGATGAAAAGGGAAATTATCAAGTGTATGAAACTCCGGGTATTAAAGCTATTATTTCTGAAAACGTAGAATAAAAAAAGTATCAGCAAATTAATTACTGATACTTTTACCAAATCAAATTGTTTTAACCACAAAACAATTTATTTTTCTAATATCACTTTATAGTTAGAAGTACCTTTGTCATTCGAAACATTAATAATATAGATTCCATTTCCATATTTAGAAAGGTCAATGCTTTTAGTTGTACCAGGTGTTGTATCAATTACGTTTTCCTCATAAACTACTTGTCCTAGTATGTTTGAAACCTTGATATTGTTGATTTCGTTTTTGAAATCAATATTAAATAGGCCTTTAGTAGGATTTGGATATATAACTACTTGCGTATTTGGAGCAATATTATTATCATTCACTCCAAGTCCTGTAGCAACCCAATCCATAACAATAGTATTCACATAAGTATCTCCCACAGCAGTAGTTTTTGCTGATGTAGGTCCTTTTGTAAAAGAATAACTAGAAAGTTCTTGATGATTATTAGAGCCTGAATCTACCCAGGTGCTTTCAATCCACACTTTATATATTCCGTCTGGTACGGTGGTGCCATTTACAGCTCCAGCAACGCCTTTACCATCCCAAACAAAACTTTGTGGACCAAAACCTACGGGAGTTGTAGTGTTTTTTCTTGTAGCTCCAGTCGTTGCATCTGTAACATTACAATTAGTTCCGAGTGCGTTAGACAAAACACCTCCGGATTTAACAGCAAAAGTAGGTAAATGATCCTGCGTACTAGTTCCTACATAACGCATTTTGGTTTTAATGAAAGCTCCAGCACTGTTTTCAATCCATACTGCTGTAAGACAATATCCAGTATAAGTAGGTTTAGGAGCGGTAGGTACAGGTTGATTGTATGAAAATGTCAGAGTTCCTGTTGTTTGTGCAGTTACAATTGTTGAAAGGCAAAATATAAATGCAATTCCAACTAGACTATGTAATTTTGTTTTCATTTTTTTATTTATTATTATTACTAAATAACCATTTTTGTTATATTCATTCATTTAAAAACAAATTTTCACAAAAGGAAATATACTCAAAATGTAATGAAGCTCTAAATAGAAATACTATTTAGAGCTTTTACATTTTTTTAATTAGCTTCAAGAATAAAATTGATTGAAACTTTTACATTATCGGCAATCTTTCCTTTCACAAGGCTGGGTATTTCGATGTCATAATCTTGGGGCTTAATTAAAATTGTACTTGTTGCAGTAATTTTGGCTCCACTTAAAACAAGATTAATTTTAGTTTTTATCTTTTTAGTAACACCGTGAATCGTTAAATCTCCCTCTAAATCATAAGTAGATTTTGTAGCTGATAATTTTTTGGCATCAAAATTTAGAATCTTTCCTTTAAAAGTCGATTTTGGAAATTTAGAAGATTCCATATAATTTTCATTAAAATGTTCTTCCATCAAAGGAACTTTGAATTTGAATGATTTTATCAAAGCCAAAGCCACAAAATCTCCTGTCGCTTCATCAAGAATACAAGAAGTAGTATTATTTGTAGCAGCAATTTCTTCAAAAGCAGGCATAGATGCCTCGAATTTTATTTCTCCTGAGCGAGTTATCATTTTTTGAGAAAAAATTACATTTCCTACTAAAAAAGCAAACGCCAATAGTATTCCTTTTTTCATTTTATTTTTATTTAGGGTTAATTAATTTAGGCATCCTTGTTGTTGCCATAGCAAAAACATGTCAATTGTTGTTTTTGCCATAGATCCGCTTTGAGGCATTACTCTACCACAGGCCTGAGATTGATCTATTCTACATATTAAATCGCCATTTTGGGTAGCATCTTTTACTTCAGCATAAGTTTCCAGGTTTGGATATTGTGAACCACCAGAATGACAACCTAGGCAATTTACTCTTACGGCAGGAGCAATATTTGCCGTATATGTAGGATTGTTAGATATTACAGCTATTTCATTGTATGTGTTTGAATCACAAGAAATGATGAATACACTAACCATAATCATTAAAACTATATTTATTTTTTTCATAATTTATCTATTTATTGTTTAAAAAACTCTGTACATATTAAATCCAAAATACAGACTTCCTCCGTTCCATTTTCCTTTTGCATTTGTAAATAAGGCTACATCGTTCATAGGTTGGCTATTGGAAAAAACCATTTGAAAAACGTGCCCTCCGGTTTCTATATCCAATCCCAAAGACAATGGATTCTGGTATAATGAAACATTCTCTAACTGATTTAATTTGTAGGCATAATCTAAATTCACGCTTAATCTTTTAGATAATTTACATCTTCCTCCTGCAGCTACCAGATATTGATCTTTTAGCTCTAATGTTTCATCGTAAAGATTTTTATGAACATAGACTCCTCCCACTTCAAAAGAAAGTCCTTCCGAAAATTTTCTAGAAATTAACAATTGTGAAGTATAGGCGAATCTATTCATAGGCTGCAAATTAGGATATTGATCTATACTCAATGCTGTATTTGCATCTATAGTATTATATCCAACAATGGTTACCGGGAAACCATTTGTTATCTGATTAGCTAATTTGTATTTGGTAGTCAATTCATATGTTTTATTATAAGTATGTCTTGATAGACCAAATGATAACCAATCTGTAGCGCCATAAATACCTCCTATTTTTGTCAGCGCATTGTCTAATCCAAAAAAGTTATCGAGTCCAAGAGTTAAATCGCCAAAACGGTGAGAAATCACCATATACCATTCACCTTTTGCGGCCATCTTTGTAGATTGAATATTACAAATTTGCAGCCCCTTGAAAGCCGTAGTCTCTTTGGTTTTTACATCCGATTTTTCGGCATTTAATTGATTTAATAAATCGTCTTGTGCAGAGGCGTAGCCAATAGTGAAAAAAACTAACACAAAAGAAAAAAACTTTTTCATTCTCATAATTTAATTGTTTTGATTTTTACTTGTTTTGAACTGAATTAAGAAGCTTTAAAACATTGGTCCAATTTTAATTCGCCCATTAAATCATCATAACCTACAACTCTGCCTTTTAAAGTTATGACTTGGTTTTTCATAATAGAAGGGTCTAATTCTTTCAAATTGCAGATAATTGAATCGTCTATAATAACTTCAGTGCCTGTTATTTTAGTTATAGTACCCTTTATTGCAATTGCTTTTTCAAGATATTTTTTATTTGATTTTTCAATATTGGAATCAAACTCATTTACAATGCTTTTTGAGGAAACGGTATAAGCAGTATCTTCAGTTGATAAATCTCTTGCGCCACCATACATTACATAATTATAATCTGCAATGCCAAAAATGACAAGTATTAAAACGGAAATGATAATTTTAGTCTTTTTTTTCATAATTTTTTTAGTATTTAATATTAAAAATGGGGATATAATACTAAAACATTTAGTGATGGAAATACCCTACTATAATTTTGTGAAAAAATAGTAAAATAATTATTATTGAATTAGTTTGTTGTTTTTCAGGATTTTAAAGTGAAACTCTGAAGCTTAAATTTGGTGTTCTTTGCAGGGAGAATGTTTTGACTTCTTCAATAGAATTTGTTAGAGTGCTTATTCTATAGTATTCACTAATTTCATTTTTTTGATTTAACACATTCAATATTGATAAACCTAATTTATATTGAATACCTTTTAAAGACTCCCATTTATAAGTTGACGAAAAGTTGACTTGAAAAAATGAATTTAAATTTGTGTTATTTGGAGTATTATAGTTGATTACAGGTTTAGAAGCATTTATTTCTGTATTTATAGGTGTTGTTTCAGGTCGACCAGAATACCATTTAGTACCTAATGCTATTTTTAGATTGTTTTTTTCATAAATTCCAGCCCATGATACAGCATGGTTCATTTCGAAATTATTTGAAAAAACAGGTGGTGCAAAGTTTGGAAAGTTGTAATTATTATTATTGTAAGTATAACTAAACCAAGTTAAAAAATGATTTATCTTTTTTTGTACGAGTATTTCAGTTCCTATAACCTCATAATCACCGTTGATTTTTAAAAACTCTAATTGGTTTTGAAAACCTTGGCTAGCACTCGTTATTCCGGTTACTTTTTTATAAAAATTTTCAAAAGTTAATAACCAATTATTTTTTGTATAGGATAAGCTAATAGAAGCTTGTTTGCTTTTTTGGATTGGAATTGTTGTATTATTTGATAATATCCATCGTCTTTTTTCAATTCCAAAATAGTCTTTTTGTAAATCGATTGTTTGATGTGAATTTTGGCTTTTAAACTCGCCCAAAATTTCTAAATTGAGATGTTTATTAATGCCGTAATTGAATTGTAATCTGGGTTCAGTAATATATTTTTTAAATTTTTCAATATAGTTTAATCGTATTCCGGTATTGAAGTGTATTTTAGACAGCGTGTCATTGTATTTGCCTTCTATGATTACTGCGTGAATTCGCAAAACATCTTTAATTTTTCTGTAAAATTGAGGACTGTTCACTTCATCTAAATTGGTGGCGCCAATCTCATTAAATTGATAACCATTATTAAATGTTAATTTCGAATTTATTTTATGATTGTTCTCTATTTTAATTCCATTGTCTAAAAGAGTGTTTTCTTGAATTACGATTTGATTTCCTGCCGTTATATTTTTTTCGGCGATAAGCTTATAAAGGGATGAGTATATATTTATAGTAGTAGTGTTTTGATTATTCCAGTTTCGTTTCCAAAACAGGTTACCGCCATAATTTTTTTGACTCAAAACATCATTTTCAGATTCAACAGTACTATTTATGGTGGCGGATTGAAATACTTTTAGTTTATCGTTGATATTTATTAAATCTAAAATAAGATGGTCTTTAAGGCCTATTTTTTGAGAATATTTAATGGTGGCATCATAAAAACCAAATTTTTTATTACTTAAATAGTCTATGTTTTGGTTTTGTGCAAAGTCAGTAATACTGGTATTCTGAAACGCTTTGTTGTAATATTCTTTATAGGTTGGAGACTCAACAAAATCAGTAATAGATTTCCGTCCTGCTATTTCAATGAAAGCATTTTTAGAAACATTGAATTTTGAATAAATATCGGCATTTATCATGTTTATACCAGCACTAAAACTATTTTTTTCAATACCGGTGGGATTAGAGGAAATAGCAATTACGCTGGAGACGCTTTCGCCGTAAAATGCGGAACTACCATTTTTATAAATCGAAATGGTATGTGCTAAATTAGGGTTGAAAGCTGATATCAAACCAAAAAAATGGCCTGTTTGATACATTTTTATCCCATTCCACAAAAATAGATTTTGATCATGTGTGCCACCTCTAACATTGATGCTGGCAACGCTTTCATCAATACTGTTTATACCCGGTATTTGTTGCATGGTTTGCAGTACGTCAGGTTCAATTAGACCAGGTAAAACCCCCAGTTTTTTTGGTTTAATATCAAATGAGCCATTTACACTTTTTGAAATTCCCGATGTTAAGAAATGATTTGTCTTGATTTCTGATAGTTCTGTTATTTCAGATTCTAGGAAAATTTTTGGACAATCTTTATTTTCTATATCGGCTATTACTATTTTTTTACTTGTAAAACCGATATGACTAATTAAAAAATCAATTTTTTTTTCTTTTTTGAATTCAAAATAGCCCATTTGGTTTGTGATAATGGCATTTCCATCCAAAAACTGAATATTAGCGTTTTCGAGGGGTTTGTTTTCAGGTCCTGAAAGTATATAACCGCAAATTATTTTTGGATCAATAATGTTTTTATCAGAAATATTGACGAATCTGTTGTCTATATTTTCAAAAGATAGTTTGGTTTTTTTTTCGAGATATTTTATTTTTTTTTGTAAGGAAAGTGATTTTTGCGGAGGTACAATCTTGATAGTTGCTACATTGTTTTCGGTATAATTAAAACTTACTTGATGCTGTTTTTCAATTACAATTAAAATATTTTTTAATGCAACTGTTTTGTCTTTGTCTTGAGCAGAAACGTTCAGGACAAAGACTAATAAAAAAAATAAGACATTAATCCGTTTATGAAGCAGCATTTACTTTTCTTCAAAAATTATTTTATTTTTTTCTGTTTTGTTGAATTCTAAATTATAAGTTGTAGCAATAATTTGAAGTGCGACATCTATATTATTTGTTGGTATTTTACCTGTAAATAAAGCATTAGTATGTGTAGCCTTCAGTTCTATTATGACGTTATATTGTCTTTGTATTTCTTCTAAAAGGTTATGTAGATTTTCTTTGTTGAAAGCTATTTTGTTTTCTAGCCATTCTGGTTTTGAAGTGTTTATAATAGTATTTAGTTGCTTTCCATTTTCAAAAGTTACGCTTTGTCCGTGAGTTAAAATGATTTGTTTGTCTTTGTAATTGACTCTTACACGTCCTTCAAAGCAAGTTACATCGAATCTGTTTTTTCTTGCTTTTACATTAAATTTAGTACCTAAAACGGCTACTTTACCTAAGTTTGTCTGTACTTCAAATCGTCTTCCTTTTGCAACTCTAAAATAGGCTTCTCCTTGCAATTCGATTCTTCTGTGGATGTTCCAATTCCATTTTTTATATTCAATTTCTGAACCGGAATTCAATACCACTTCTGAATTATCAGGTAATGAAAAAGTAATTATTTTACCGTTTTGAGCATATTGTGTTTGTGGTACAAAGTTTTGTATTACATAGGTAATAGCAAGTCCCAAAATAAAGATGGCAGCAATTTGTACCAACCATTTTTTGTACAATGGAATTACTTTTGGTGTTTTTTTCTCCTGCTTTAGAATGTTTGCAAGTATTTTGTCTTCATCAAATTCTGCTACTTCTAATTGAGAAGAATAATTTTTAATTTTCTCATATATAGCATAATCATCAGTTGCCTTAAAATCAGCTAATTCCGAATCTGTTAGTTCGTTATTAAGCCATTTTGATAATATGTAATTTTCATCCATGTTGTTTATATTGTATTGTCTAAAACAATTATAAAGTAATAAACCCTACTTAAAGTTTTCAATTTCTTTTCTTAGTTCGAACAAAGCTAAGTGGATTCGTTTTTCAACTGCTTTTATACCGATATTTAGTTCCTCAGCAATTTCGCTATATTTTTTTCCGTCAATGCGATGCATTAAAAAAGCGACTCTTTGTGTTTCATTTAAATTCTCAATCGCTTTTAAAAGCTTGTTTTCAAATTGTTTTTCTTCTAATATAAATTCAGGACTTTCATTTGTTTTATCAAAACCAGAGAAATCTTTTTGATATTTCAAGACTACTTTTTGATGTGCAATTACATTAAGAGAGCTATTATTGGCTATTGTATAAATATAGGACTTGGCTTTTTCTATTGGTACGGCAGTGCAATTTTGCCATAGTTTTATAAAAGCTTCTTGAACTAAATCTTCTGCTTGATCTTTGTCTCCATATTTATAAAAAATAAAATTCCGAAGCGCTTTAGAATGATTTTTAAAAAAAGACGAAAAAATAATTTCATCGCAAGTATCTGATTTGTAGGTAGTTGTCATTTTTTTAATTAAATTTGGGTATTGCAAATATAATTTATTTTTAATTTTAGTAGGGTAAATAGCAAGTAATTTGTTTTATCATTGAATAATATTAATAAAAAATATAAATTTATAGGTCATTTTTAAGATTTTTATTTTTAATTCGCAGCTATTTGTTGGATGTTTCGAGTTCTGTAAACGGTAACATAATTTCTTTTTGTACTCTGAATCTAACAAAGCAAATTATCATTTTCGAACTATTAAAAAGCTTAACAGCTCTTTTCCTAGTTAATATTATAACGAGTAAATATTATATTTTATTTTTATATTTGATTAAAATTTTAATCATGGTGAGTTTTAAAAAACATTTAACTTTTCTTTCAGTAGTTAGTTTCTTTCTCCTTTTCTCTTGTCAAAGTGAAGTAGTTGAGGAAAGTTATAATACTCAAGAAACGATTACAAAAACTACTCCGTTAACCAGTTATGTAAAAAGGGTTGTTATACAAAAAACAGCTCAAGACAATATAATTGACAATACGGACTGTTTTATGATAAAATTGCCATATATAGTCACTATTAACAATGTTGAAATCCCTATAAATTCTTACGATGATTACGTATTGGTTAAAAATAAAATTAATGAAAACTCTAATGATAATGATGTAGTTTATATTCATTTTCCAGTAACAGTAATTTTCAATGATTACTCTGAAATGAGAATTGATTCACAAACAGATTTTAATGATCTTGTGGATGATTGCAAAGAAAAATC
>JBJOQF010000309.1:0-2914 GCA_046050185.1 Bacteroidota bacterium | reverse complement strand
GAATTTTTGACGTAGCTTCTATAGAGAAGTAGAGTTTTAAAAGCCTGACAGCAATGTCAGGCTTTTATAGCTAAAATTAAGTGCCTATTAGTTTTTTGTCTCTTGACAACTTAAAGGAAGCCTGACAAATTTAACACCAAATTTGACTGGCAGAACCAACAAAAATTGGTTAATAAATTATTTGGAAATAAATTAGATTGATAGAAATAGAGTTTGTTTTTTAAAAAAGCAAATACTTTTTCTATTTTTGAAATACTAGAACAAAAATTTAAATATATGAATAATAATACTTTAACATCAAAACCCCATTTCCCTATTTTAGATGGATTGCGTGGAGTAGCAGCATTGATGGTGGTTGCTTTTCACATTTTTGAGGCGCATGCAACCAGTCATCTGGATCAAATAATAAACCACGGCTATCTTGCGGTTGATTTTTTCTTTTTACTCTCGGGTTTTGTTATTGGCTACGCTTATGACGATCGATGGGATAAAATGTCGATTGGAAATTTTTTCAAACGCCGATTGATTCGACTGCAACCAATGGTAATTATGGGAATGATCATCGGAGCTTTGTTGTTTTATTTTCAAGATTCAGTATTGTGGCCTGTCATACATGAAGTCCCTGTATGGAAAATGCTGTTGGTAATGTTTATAGGATTTACGCTGATTCCTGTTCCGACATCTTTGGATATTCGAGGTTGGGCAGAAATGCATCCGCTTAATGGACCGGGTTGGTCTTTATTTTATGAATATATTGCTAATATTATGTACGCTCTTTTTGTTAGAAAATTTTCGAAAACAGCGCTTTCGATACTCGTATTTATTGCCGGATGTGCCTTAATTCACCTTGCGATAACAAGTCCAAAAGGCGATATTATAGGAGGTTGGTCATTAGATCCTGAACAAATGCATATTGGTTTTGCTAGAATGATGTATCCTTTTTTTGCAGGATTATTGCTTTTCCGAATAGGAAAATTAGCGCAAGTAAAAAATGCTTTTTTTTGGTGCAGTTTGTTAGTTATAATAGCCTTAGCGATGCCAAGAATTGGCGGAAGCGAGCATTTATGGCTGAATGGAGTTTATGATTCAGCAGTTGTTATTTTGTTTTTCCCATTGGTGATTTTCTTAGCGGCAAGCGGAGAGATTACTAGTAAATTTTCTTCACGGGTATGTAAATTTTTTGGTGATATTTCGTATCCGATATACATTACACATTATCCAATAATATACATATATACAGGATGGGCAGTAGATACTAAAATTCCATTTAGCCAAGCATTTCCTATTAGTATACTAGTTTTTTTATCCTGTATTGCGCTTGCATACACTTGCTTGAAATTATATGACGTGCCAGTAAGACAATGGATAAATAAAAAAGTATTCCAAAAATAGAAGAGCAAATGGATTCAAAATTTTCTTTGTTTCCATAATTATTTAAAGATATTCTTAAAAGCCTGACACAATGTTGGGCTTTACTATACTCTTGTTATAAGAAGTACAATGAATATTAAAAAATTGCTGTTATGATTAAACCTTTTTAGTGTTATTCAGTCAAATCAAAATCATAAAACGATAAAACACGATCTTCTTAAGGAAGGTGTTTAAAAAACAATTAATATTTTCAATTTAAAACCTGTTCATTTATGTCAAAAAAACAACCTCTTGGAGTGACGATGCGTATCGTTCACCGTTATTTAGGATTTTTCCTTGCTGGAATTATGGCCGTTTATGCCTTAAGCGGAATCGTATTAATTTTTAGAGATTCCGGTTTTCTAAAACAAGAAAAACAAGTCGTCAAAACGGTTAAACCAAATGCAAGCGGAGAAGATTTAGGCCGCATGTTAGAGTTGCGTGGCTTTAAAGCAGAACGTGAAGAGGGAGATGTTATTTATTTTAAGGAGGGAACTTATAACAAAAAAACTGGTGAAGCTGATTATAAATCAATGGAACTTCCTGCTGTAATTGAAAAAATGACACATCTTCATAAAGCAAGATCAGGAGATCCCTTGTTCTTTTTGAATGTCTTTTTTGGGTTGTCACTTTTATTTTTTGTAATATCATCTTTCTGGATGTTCATGCCAAAAACAACCATATTCAAAAAAGGATTATACTTTACTGCAGCAGGAGTTGTCTTGACTTTGATTTTATTATTAGTATAAATTCAATTATTGAACTAAATACTATAGTGTTGTTCAATTAGATCCGTTAGATATAAAAGCAAAAGGGTTATAGTTTGATATTATGACTTTTTTAAATTATAATTTTTTCTTTCCTGTGAATATTGGTCATTTCAAACTAATCTACAGGGTCTTTTGATTATCCTTTAGAAGTAGTAAAAAGAGTTCTATATTTGACTGGCAGGATAAACAAAAATTAGGGAATTAATTCTTAATTTTCGATATTTACATTTTAAAATAAATAAATTGATGATACGAAGAAAATTTATTGGTGCCGCAACTTTATTTGGAGTTGCAGGTATTATGGGCTTTGCAATGGCTCCAAAGAAAAAATCATTGTTGCACCATGTGTTTTTTTGGTTAAAGAATCCCCAATCAGAAGCTGATAAACAGCAATTGATTTCTGGTTTAAAAACCTTAAAGGCAATTCCAACTATCCGTCAAATTCATGTGGGAGTTTTAGCTTCCACTGAGAAGCGTGAAGTAGTAGACACCTCTTGGGATGTTTCAGAACTCATGTTTTTTGATGATGAAGCCGGTCAAAAAGTATATCAGGACCACCCACTTCATCAGGCATTTATAAAGAACTGTTCTCATTTATGGGAAAAAGTAGTTGTTTATGACTCCATAGATGTATAAAAGTTGAAAGGTCATCTTTCATTTTAATAAGAACCAATAGTAAAAGTAAGGTTTTAAGATTTATTTCTTAAGACCTTTTTTATGGTAAATAATTTTGA
>JBJOQF010000308.1:0-4443 GCA_046050185.1 Bacteroidota bacterium | reverse complement strand
AAAGGCACATACCGAAAAACTGAATTGGACAATTATTGGCGATTTTCAATTCAACAATAACAACTATTTTATTTTAGCTTATGATATGAATCAGCCTGTTTCTTGATATTCGTTAATTCATATGAATTTCATGTGCTGGTGTATTGGCCATTTGTGTTACGGCAGGTAATAATTCCTGAATAAACGAAGTCATGTGTGGTAAATCCATGACTTTAAATTCATCCGAAACATGATGGTAGAATTCAAAATTTTCAAAATCGAAAGTACTCACAGACTGGCAAGGAACCTTAAAAACATTGTAAAAAGAATAATTATCTGATCTGTAAAACAATTGATATTCAGCTTCTTTTGGTAGAAAACCAATCGTGTTTTTCCCTGTATATTCATTGATTTTACCAGCCATATTAGATTTGTCAAAACCGGTAATATATGCTAAATAATCCCTTTTCATTGGCACTCCAATCATCTCAATATTGAATTGTGCGTACAAATTAAAGTTTTGAGCTTTAAGCTTTTTGGCTAAATGTTTAGAGCCTAACAATCCTTTTTCTTCCCCTGCAAAGAACACAAAAAGAATACTCCTTTTATTGTTTTTAGCACTACTGAAATATTTTGCCATTTCAGCAACTGCGGTTGTTCCCGAAGCATCATCATTGGCACCATTATTTATAAAATCTCCATTCACTCCTTTTTTATCAATTCCAATATGGTCATAATGTCCGCTAATAATAACAAATTCATTTTTAAGCACAGGATCGTTTCCTTCAACAAAACCTACGATATTAAAAGCGGGTTCCTTGAAATTAGACAACGTATCGCGATAACTGGAAAAATAAGGTTTGACATTATTGTCTTTGAAAAACTGTTCCAAATAATCCGCTGCTTTTACCATTCCTTTTGTTCCGGTTTCTCTGCCTTCTAATTCATCCGAAGTCAAATATTTCAATGTTTCTGCAACATCGCTTTCTTTAACTTTATATTCTGCTTCTATTAATTTTAATCGGGTGTCGTTTGTAGCTTGAGCCGTAATAGAAGAATTTTGTACACATGCGAATAGAACGAGCGGAAGCAGTAAAAATGTATTTTTCATAATTAATAATTCTTTGGTTAAAAGAAGCAATCTTATTTTAGTTGATAGGATCAAAATCTTATTTCTTATAATATTTTTTGTAGACGGTATGCATTTGAATGAGAGCTAAAACTACAAAAAATAACGGAATAATTACAGGCACTATATATCTTGAAAAACTCGCTGTGTTTTGAGAAAACAAATTTAGAATAGTAACTAAAGCCAACATTCCAAAAAAAGTCCCAACCAAAGTCCCAAAGACGTAATAATATTTAAGTCTTTTTTCAATGGTAATATAATTTCCATTTATCAAATAGAGATTCCATCCCGTCCAGAACGGCACTTGCAAAAAATTGACTCCATTCAACAACACACCGATAAGAAAAGGTGAATACTTTATAAATTTCTCTAAATTGTTATGATTTTCTACGGTTTGATTTGAATGAGCATAAAAAGAATACCCCAAAAACAGCAAAAAGAAGACCGCAAAAAAATCAATAATTTTAATCAATTTTTTATTATTTACCAATTGATTTGCAAAAATCAACGTGAAATAAATTACAAAAACCTCAATCGAAATAACGCCCAACAAATAAAAAATCAAACTATTAATTCCTAATTCAGCATAAATTTCGAACCCAACAATATTTAAATATCCCAGTGGAACTGAGCCAAGAAAACTCACCAAGAAACCAACGAAAATATTTTTTATAATTTTCATTTTATTAGAAATTTACTATTCTATTGCTTTGCTCTAGATGCAGACGATATTCTTTCATTCCTTCCTTGTGGGACAAATACGGATTTCCGGCTTTATGATTTTCAACACTTATTTCATACATATACGTAATATGCCGAGCCAGTTCTTTCCATGCAAATAGCAAAGAATGTTTTGGATCATAAATATGCGTGGGTTCACTTGCAGCTCCATTCAACTCAACAATAGCGTAATTTTTTCCTTGTTCCAAATCTTTGAAAGTAGCATACATAACATCCAATCTTCCAAAATAAAAACCCGGAATTTGCAAACACATTTCATTAATAGTTTCGTTTAATTTTGGGGTTATCCAATGGCTTCCATCAATAAATTTCGCACCACGGGCATGATTCCCATAAGGCACTAAATTTAGTTTTTCTCCTTTTGGTAAAACCTCCAATAATTTCTTACCGTATTCTTGTTGCAATACTTTAATTTGCAATTCGTAACGCGGGTTTTTCTTGATTAACTGTTCAATAGTTGTAATTCCATCCCCTGTAATTATTAGAAATTCTTTGGAAACTATTCCGGTTATTTTACCTGTTTTCTCATGTGGATAACGTACATAAAAAATGCCAAATTCATTTTCGAAAGGAATTAAATCTTGCACTACATAATCAAAATTTGCTTTTTCAGCATATATTTTTAAGTCGGCAACAGTATCTATTTTCTTGACTCCGGAACCACGCAAACCAATATCAGGTTTTGCAATCAATGGATATTTTATTCCTGAAAATTCGATTGTTTTTAGAATTTCTTCCAGTGAAGTTCCTTCGATTATGAGTTCGGTTTTTGGATAATACTGCTGTGGAATCAAATCGTAGATGGCTTTTTTGGACTCCATCATAAATCCTCCGTTTTTTATCGTTGGATTTGCCGCGTTAAAGAAAAAAATCGATTTTGCTTTAAGCGAATAAAATGCCCAAAGAAAATAAATTGGAATATAAACAATCTGAAACGGCCAATATTCCCAATGCGTAATCTTATGAAAAAGTAATTTCAATTGAGAAAATTTTAAATAATGATAAATGAGGTCTGATACTCTTTTTGTGCAATCAAATCGCAATGTAATATAGCGCTTTTATTTTTTTCGATTACCGATTGGGTAATACTCAAAGTTTTCATTTCGTCATTTCGATTGATAACCAAGCCATTTTCCTGGTTTTTCTCTTCGGTATAGCGATGAAAATGAAGCATTTCTCTTTCAGATATTTCTGGATTTTCATCCAAAAAAGTATAAAACCAATTTGTACGTTTCTCCCGAATTGCCGCTGGATACAATGTTGATGAAGACCAAATATGATTTTTATGACTATCTAAAGGAGTCGTTTCTTTTTGACTTCCATTCCATCGCAATTGAAACAGTTCCTTATTTTGAAATAAAACCAACGTAAAAGGTTCTATGTTTTCCAAATCGATTTCATCCCAAAAATCCTTTGGCGACAGCCTGCCAATAATATCCAAAACAATCAAACCGCGACTTTTTCTATAGGGAAGTTTTACTTTGTGTTTTTCATCGGCTCCATTTAATAAAACTAAAACTGTCCCATTTGCATCGACAACAAACCAAGTTCCACCTGCTTTTAGGTCTTTTGGAAAAATGACATTTTTACCGTTTATGGTGTAATTTTTGGGCGGTATTGCAGATGGTCTAATTATTTTTTCATCTCGATTTGAGGTAATGATAATGGTATCATTGACATGGACAAAACTTACTGTGCACATTGATTCCTGTATTCAATTGTAGAACGGGCAACGCCAAAATTCGCATCGACCGTGATATTTTCATACTTTAAAACAGCCACTTTTATCAGTGCCTGATGATGAATACAATGCTCTAAATTATAAAGCAATTCTCTATAATAATTACTTTGAATTCTAATTTCTTCACCGTCAATAATTTGTTGTAAATCGATATTTTTATTCTCTTTTTCAAGATTATTTTTTATTTCTAAAATATGATGAATTGCATAATTCATATCAGTTTGAATTAATGCATTACGCTCTCTTTTATCATAATTCACAATCCCTAAATCGTATTGATTTTCGAGACATTGAAACATTTCGATTATATGCCTCGTGTGTTCACCTATACTGGCGTTACTCAATTCAGCACACGGATTTGAGTAATCCTTTTTTGATAGTTGATGGAGTAAATCAATCAATTCGTTTAGACTATTAGAAATAGACGGTATCAGCATATTATAGTTTTAATTTTAACAAATTTGGCAGTTTATCTCTATTTAAAAAAATTAAAGTCAGACAACTTAATAAGATTATGTTAGCCAACGCAAATAACGTTCCACCATCACCCTCGACTTCAATTCCAAGAACAAATAGGTGTGAAAGAATTGCACCAACCATTATTCCAGAACCTAGTAAAGCCCCAAGCAAAGTTGTTCTGGGCATTAAAATTAGAATTACAGTCATTAATTCTAAAATTCCGGTACCAATTCTTCCGTAAGGTTCTACTCCCAAAGCAGTAAAAATATGAATGCTTTCTTCGGCACCAGTAAATTTAAAATATGATGTTTGTGAAAAAATTACTGCCACTGCAATACGTAAAATCCAAGATAAAATAGTTGTTTTCATGATTCCTGTTTTATTTGATTGTTTT
>JBJOQF010000307.1:0-4093 GCA_046050185.1 Bacteroidota bacterium | reverse complement strand
GAAGATGAAACATTAGCTTGCGGAACCGGAGCAACTGCAGTTGCCATAGCGATGAACGCATTAGGAGAAACGAAAGCGAACTCAATTGATTTGAATGTTGAAGGAGGTAAATTAGTTGTTTCTTTTGATAAAAAGGAAGGACAGTTTACTAATGTTTTCTTGAAAGGACCAGCTGAATTTGTGTTTAAAGGAACTATCGAGATATAACTAAACCCAAAATCAAGAACCTGATACCTAAATGATAACATTAAAAGGCGACAACATATACATCAGAGCATTAGAACCCAATGATTTGGAGTTTGTTTACGCTATCGAAAACGACCAAAATATTTGGGAAGTTAGCAATACACAAACACCTTACAGTCGGTTTTTAGTAAAGCAATATTTGGAAAATGCGCATCAGGATATTTATGAAGCCAAGCAATTGCGATTAGCCATTTGTCAGGATCAGGATTTTCCGGCTTTGGGATTAATCGATTTATTTGATTTTGATCCAAAGAATAATAGGGCAGGAGTTGGGATTGTAATTCAAGGCAGTGAAAATCGCAAACAAAATATTGGTTCAGAAGCATTAGGACTATTAATTCGGTATGCTTTTCATCATCTTAATCTACATCAATTATATGCAAATATTGGTACTGAAAATGTAGCAAGTACAGCTCTTTTTACTAAATTTGGTTTCCAAAATATAGGAATAAAAAAAGATTGGAATTTAGTTAACGGCGTTTATAAAGACGAAGCTATTTTTCAATTAATTAATCACACGAATGTCAGCGAACTGGCGTAACAATTTTAAAAAATAATTATTTTGAACTTAAAGAAAATTATAACAATTATATCTGTTGTATTAATATCAGTATTAATAGGTTATGGAGTTATTTTGATGAACCAAATTTTTTCAGCAAATACAAAGTTTACCGAAAAAGAGCTCTATGTGTACATTCCAACAGATTCTAAATACGAAGATGTCAAAAAAATAATTGCCCCTTACGTTGAAAATATGGGTCGTTTTGAAATGGTTGCCAGCAAAAGAAATTATCCAGAAAATATAAAACCAGGTCGCTTTTTATTCACCAAAGGAATGAATAGTTATGAATTAGTAAAAACATTGCGATTAAATGTACCGGTAAATTTAGCTTTCAATAATCAGGAACGATTAGAAAATTTAGCAGGACGCGTGGGTTCTCAAATTGAAGCAGACAGTTTATCTTTGCTGACTAGTTTTAAAGATTCTGTTTTTTTGAAAGAAAATGGTTTTACCGAAGAAAATGTTTTGGCGATGTTTATTCCTAATACCTACGAAACCTATTGGAACACCTCGGCTGAAAAATTCCGGGATAAAATGATTAAAGAATATAGAAATTTTTGGAATAAAGAACATGTTGCCAAAGCTGAAAAACAAGGATTAACCTCAATTGAAGCCACTATTTTGGCTTCAATAGTGCATAAAGAGTCTGTAAAAAAAGACGAGAGACCAAGAATTGCAGGAGTTTATTTGAATAGGTTAAGAGCTCAAATGCCACTTCAGGCAGATCCAACAGTTATTTATGCCATAAAAAAGAAGTCAAATGATTTTAATCAAGTTATCAAAAGAGTCTTTTATAATGATTTAACAATGAGTTCTCCTTATAACACATATGTAAATATTGGACTTCCTCCCGGACCTATCGCGATGCCTGATATTACTGCACTTGAAGCAGTTTTAAATCCTGAGAAAAATAATTTCATTTATTTCTGTGCGAGTGTGGAACGTTTTGGATACCATGAATTTGCCGCTACTTTAGAAGAGCATAATAAAAATGCCAAAAAATATTCCGATTGGATCAACAGCCAAGGTGTAAAAAGATAGTTTTGAAATTAAAAAAACTATTTTTTTTATTCTTGTTTTTGATTGGGTATCAAACGGGTTTTTCACAAAATACAATTGATACTTTCCTTACACCATCGGATTCTTTAAATAAAAAAAAAGAACAAACCGTTGTAATTTCTGAAGTAATAATGGCTTCGGGGATTTTGGTGGGCTTAAACCAACTTTGGTATGCCAATTATCCTAAGTCTGATTTTCATTTTATAAATGATAATTCCGAATGGCTTCAAATGGATAAATTGGGGCATTCTTTCTCTTCGTATCATTTAGGCAGGTTTGGTGCCGAAATGTTGCAATGGAGCGGGGCCAGTAAAAAGAACCAACTTATTTATGGAGCCGGTTTAGGATTTGCTTTTTTGACAGCTGTTGAGGTTATGGATGGATATTCTTCTGAATGGGGTGCTTCATACGGAGATATAATTGCAAATGCTTCGGGAACGGCTTTATATGTTTCTCAGGAAATAATATGGAAAGAACAACGCATCACTCCCAAATTTTCTTTTCATACCACACAATATGCAACTCAGAGACCAGAGATTTTAGGAAGCTCATTTACAGAGCAAATTATAAAAGATTATAACGGACAAACGTACTGGCTTTCTGTCAATTTACATTCCTTTGCTAAAGACTCAAAAATACCAAAATGGCTGAATCTTGCTTTAGGTTATGGAGGGGATGGAATGATAACGGGAAATAGACAAAATGAGGCTCAATTTTCGACTCTAAACACACAAAGATTTAGACAATTTTACCTTAGTTTTGACGTCGATTTGACTAAAATTAATACTAAATCACACTTTTTAAAGACTCTTTTTTCGATTTTAAATACGGTTAAAATACCAGCTCCAACGATTGAAATGGGACACTTCAACGATGTTAAATTACATTTGATCTATTTTTAGTAAACTTTAACTTATTGATTATCAGTATAATTATTTTTTACGTATATTTGCACGTAGAAATTTCTTAACGGGACAGCGTTTTGAAGAAAAACAATTTATGATAAAGAAATGGTATTTTTATACAAGTTTGACAATTATTATTGCCTTTTTAAGCTCGGGTTTTAAACCCTTTAATTTAGACACCAACACTTGGTTTCTAGTCGATGAAGAAGATGGATCACACTACTTATTTCCATCTGAAAAACAAGAAGATTACACCAATTTGAATATCCCTTTTACTGGAAATTTCTTTATTGGATTCAAAGAAGCAATCGGATATAGAGAATCTGAAAGCAAATACAAAAAAATTAATTCACTCGGATATTTAGGAAAATACCAGTTTGGTATTGAAACATTAAAAACAATTGGTATCCATAATCGCTCCGCTTTTTTGAATAGTCCTGAAATGCAGGAAAAAGCATTTATTGCTCTTTTGGCAAAAAATAAATGGGAACTAAAAAAAGAAATTGAAAAATACGATGGTACAGTTATGAATGGAATTCACATAACAGAATCCGGAATATTGGCTGCTGCACATCTTGGTGGTGCTGGTTCAGTAAGAAAATATTTGAGAAATAATGGTAAAAGATATTTCCGGGATGCCTACGGCACTTCAATACGGAGTTATATGAAATCCTTTGGGGGTTATGATACTTCATTTATTGTTGCAGATAGTAATGCCAATGTAAAAAATATTTAAGAGAACATTTTATTGCAAAAAAATAGAGGCTTTTCTAAATTACTTTTAGATAGCCTCTTTTTTTGTATCCTAAAATTGATTATTTCATTTTTATAATTTCGCCATCTGGACGAACTACTAATTTAACAGTTTCGTTGTCTTTTTTAATTTTAATATTATACTGTTTTTTAGTAACATCCCCTTCTTTTTGTGTATAAAGAAATTGATCGTTTACAATTGACCATCCTGGATAAGTTCTGTAAATAGAGTAAATTACCTTACTGGGAAGTTTTACATTTTTATACTCTTCGACTACACGTACTAATTTCCCATTCTCATCATAGGTTGCGGATAAAGTCCCTTTTTTAGTACTCATAACCAAAAGATATTCTTCGAATCCTTCAAAGTCTTTCCCAAGGTCATAAGCGATGAATTTTTCTTCTATAGTTTTTACATTTTGATCGGGGTTATTATCCGGAAGATAGACTGAGAAATCTTTTCCCGCTTTTTTGATTACTACTGGCGGTAATTCTATGACTTTTATTTTTCCCTGATCAGTATCTTTCATCTTATCTTGCGAGTAAGATGGTGTGCATAAACCTAAAA
>JBJOQF010000306.1:0-7017 GCA_046050185.1 Bacteroidota bacterium | reverse complement strand
AAAATTCTCCAAAAGTAGCCACTTATGATTTGCAACCAGAAATGAGCGCATTTGAACTTACTGATGCTTTGGTTCCTGAACTTGAAAAAGAAGAAGTGGATTTTGTATGTCTTAATTTTGCTAATGGCGATATGGTAGGTCATACCGGAATCATGAGTGCTGCTATAAAAGCTTGTGAAGCCGTTGATAAATGTGTCGAAAAAGTAATTACAACAGCATTAGCCCATAATTATACTACCATTGTAATTGCGGATCACGGGAACTGCGAAACTATGATAAATCCTGATGGAAGTCCTAATACTGCTCACACAACAAATCCAGTTCCAATTATTTTGGTAGACAAAGATTTGAAAGCGATCCATGATGGTGTTTTAGGCGATATTGCTCCGACTATTTTAGAGTTAATGGGCATTGAAAAACCGGCGGTTATGACGTGTCATTCTTTGTTGTAATTCTAATTTATTCAAATATTTATAAAAAAGCTACTCCAGTCGAGTAGCTTTTTTTATAAATAAAAGTTAAAATTTCGTAATTAATAGTAATACTATTATATTTGCATAAATTATAACTAATTATGAATACTATACTATCTAATCTAAAGATTCAAGTCAACGAAAAAATTTATGTTAAAGATCCTGAAACTTCCGCCTTGGGTAAAAAAATAATAGAACAAAGCATTCTGCTGATTGATGAAATTGGGTTCGACAATTTTACGTTCAAAAAGCTTGGTGAAAAAATCGGCTCTAATGAAAGTTCTCTCTACCGCTATTTTGAAAACAAGCATAAATTATTGGTATACTTATCCTCATGGTATTGGAGTTGGATGGAATACAAAATGGTTTTTGCTACCACAAACATTACTGATCCAAAAGAAAAACTCAGAAAAGCAATTACTATTGTTACTGAAAAAGTGGCAGATGACAGTAGCACCGAACACATCAACGAGGCCATTCTAAACAAAATAATTATTACCGAATTCACAAAAACGCTTCATACTAAAGAGGTTGATCAAGAAAATAAAGAAGGTTTTTTCTTGATTTATAAAAGAGTAATAAACAGAATTGTGGGTATTGTAAACGAAGTGAATCCAACCTATCCGTATGCAAAATCTCTGGTATCTACAATTGTGGAAGGCAGTTTGCACCAACATTTTTTGACAGAACATCTAACCACTATAACCGATTGCAATGATTCTGTAAGTACAACCCAATTTTATCTCAATTTGACAGAAACCGTTTTACACTAAAAATAAAAAATTCAATTATGACTCCTTTAAAACGATTTTACAACTTACTCGAATTAGACAAAAAAGATGTTTATCAAATATTTTTCTATGCCATTTTTGCCGGATTAATCAGTTTGTCACTTCCATTGGGAATCCAAGCCATTATCAATTTCATTCAATCCGGAAGAGTAAGTGCTTCTTGGATTGTACTTATTGTTTTAGTTGTTTTTGGTGTAGCCCTGATAGGTATTTTGTCGTTAATGCAATTGCGAATTACAGAAAACTTACAACAAAAAATATTTGTTCGTTCCTCTTTTGAATTTGCAGCTCGCCTGCCAAAAATAAAATCAGAGCAATTGTACGATACCTATCCACCTGAATTAGCCAATCGTTTTTTTGACACTATGACAATTCAAAAAGGGACTTCAAAGTTACTAATCGATTTTTCGGCAGCCTTACTTCAAATAGTTTTTGGAATTCTTTTATTGTCATTGTACCATCCTTACTTCATTCTATTTGGTATTTTATTACTTTTTCTTCTTTATTTCATTTTCAAATTTTCGTATAAATCAGGATTAGAAACCAGCTTAAAAGAATCCAAATTCAAATACAAAGTGGCTAGTTGGCTACAAGAAGTAGCACGAAACAATTTCAGTTTCAGAAACGAACTCAATTATGATTTTGCTTTAAAAAAAAACAATCAAATAGTATCTGATTATCTTAACTATCGAGAAAAACATTTTGATGTAATCAAAAGACAATTCAGTCAATTAATTGTTTTTAAAATCATTATTACTGCCAGTTTATTATCGATAGGAGGATTTTTAGTATTGTCTCAGCAAATGAATATCGGACAGTTTGTTGCTGCAGAAATCATTATCTTATTGGTAATTAATTCGGTCGAAAAAATAATTATTGGACTGGAAACGTTCTATGATGTACTAACTTCTATTGAAAAAATCGGACAAGTAACTGATTTAGAATTAGAAGAAGACACAATTAATAAAAACGACACTTGTTATACGAATATCGTTTTGGAAACAGAAAATATTAAATTCAAATTTCCTGATTCAAAAAACGAAGTTCTAAATGCAATTAGCTTGAAAATTGAACAAGGAGAAAAAATAGTAATTGAAGGAGAAAATGGTTCCGGAAAAACAACCTTGATTCGATTACTATCTGGTTTATTGCAGCCTGAATCGGGTTATTTCTACATTAATGATGACACTTTTAGAAAAATAAACTTAAAACAATACCGATCTCAAATAGGTAGTATTATTAATAGTGAAACTCCATTTGAGGGAACAATACTCGAAAATATTACTTTTAAAGATGCAACAATCCCTTTTGAAGATATAAAATGGGCGATTGATGGCGTTCAACTGAGTTCTTTTATCAAATCATTACCAAAAGGGTTGGACACTAAAATTTTTCCGGAAGGAAAACAATTATCTTCTTCTAATGCACAAAAAATTTTACTGGCAAGGAGTATTATTCACAAACCTAAAATACTTTTTTACGAAGACCCAACCGATAATATGGATGAAAATGTAGCCAATGAAATTATTGACTTTATCACTTCCGACACAAACAAATGGACCGTTATAGTTTCCTCAAAAAATCCGTATTGGAAAACCAAATGCAACCGAAAAATTACGATGCAAAATGGAGCTATTCAACTTGATTTAAAAAACAATTAGCCATGCTAAACATATCTGACAACAAAACAAAACTACAGTCACTTGAGCAATACGAAACGGTCAAAAATTTAGGAAATAGACCGCATTATAAAATCTTAAACAGAATTATAGCCGGCGTTTCAATAATTGGATTAATTGCGCTGTTTTTACCTTGGACACAAAACATTTCAGGTACAGGAGCTGTAACCACTTTGAAACCAAACCAAAGACCACAATCTATTCAAAGCATTATTTCTGGTCGAATAGAAAAATGGTATGTTCAGGAAGGTGATTTTGTCAAAAAAGGCGATACTATTCTTTTTATCTCGGAGATTAAAGAAGATTATATGGATCCTAATCTAGTCAAAAACACTAAAAACCAAATGAATGCCAAGAAACAATCTTTACAATCCTATGGTTCAAAAGTAAATACTCTTTCAAGTCAAATTCAAGCTATTGAAACCGAAAAAACGCTTAAACTGGAACAAGCCAAAAACAAAATTAAACAATCGTTTTTGAAAATAAAAAGTGACAGTATGGATTTAGTCGCCGTTAAAACACAATTAAAAATTGCAAACACACAATACAACAGATCATTGCAATTGAACAAAGAAGGTTTAAAACCATTGAGTGACACCGAAGACAAAAGATTAAAACTTCAAGAAGTAGAAGCAAAAATTATCACACAAGAAAATAAATACTTAACCAGCAAAAATGAATTTATAAATGCGAAAGTAGAAATCAATAGGATAACGGCTGAGTATTCCGAAAAAGTTTCTAAAGCCAATAGTGATAAATTTACAGCATTAAGTAATCAATACGATACTGATGCCCAAGTAAATAAATTAGAAAATCAATATGCTAATTACAGCATTCGAAATGGCATGTATTATATCAAAGCTGCGCAAAGTGGATACATCAACAGAGCACTGCAATCCGGTATTGGGGAAACCATAAAAGAAGGGACACCAATCGCTACAATTATGCCCTCGGATTATGATATTGCAGTGGAAACCTTTGTAAATCCAATCGATTTGCCTTTGATAAGCAAAGGTGAAAAAATACGTGTTTGGTTTGACGGATGGCCTACTATCGTTTTTTCAGGATGGCCGGATATGTCTTATGGAACTTTTGGAGGTAAAATTGTAGCCATAGAAAATTTCATTAGCGAAAATGGTAAATACAGAGTCTTAATTGCTCCTGATTCTTCCGAAGCAAAATGGCCTAAACAATTAAGCATTGGCTCCGGAGCCCAAACTATTGCTCTATTAGATATTGTGCCTATATGGTTTGAAATATGGAGAACACTGAATGGATTTCCTCCTAATTATTACAAAACTGGAACAAAAACAACAAAAGAAAAAAAATAATGAAACAACTCCTTTTAGCTTTTTTATTATTTGGTTATACCGCTTTTGGACAAGAATTTACCTCCAAAGAACTTACCTATACCGAGTTTCTGGGCTATGTAAAAAAATACCATCCATTAGTCAAAAATGCCAACTTAGAAATCAATAAAGCACAAGCTAATTTAATGATGGCACGCGGTGGATTTGACCCAAAAATTGAGGTAGATTTCAGCAAAAAACAATTCAAAGACAAAGAATATTATTCGATTTTGAACAGCAGTTTCAAAATCCCAACTTGGTATGGAATTGAGATTAAAGTAGGGTTCGACAACAATGAAGGAATTTATCTGAATCCTGAGAATACCGTTCCGAATCAAGGATTAACATCTTTGGGAATAAGCGTTCCGCTGGGCCAAGGATTATTCATTAACCAAAGAATGACTGATGTTCGCAAAGCAAAAATTCAAATGCAATTAAGCCAATCTGAAAGAAAATTGCAAGCAATAGCGGTTCTGTATGATGCCTCACTGTCTTATTTTAATTGGAAAAAAAACTTCAACGAAGTAAAGCTGTATGACGAGTATAATAAAAATGCGCAGACACGTTTCAAAGGAATTAAAACCTTAATCATACAAGGGGACAAACCTGCAATTGACAGTATTGAAGCCGGAATCATTTTAAAAAACCGAATATTAAATTTAGAAGATTCCAAGCTTAAATTGGCTAAAGCCAAATTAGAACTTGCCAATTTTCTATGGTTGGAAAACAATATTCCGCTTGAATTATCAGACGAACTGATTCCCGAAACACATTTAGAATTCACTATTCAGGAAAGTTTAAAAACAAATGATTTATTGAATACCGATTTCTCCATCACCAATCATCCAAAAATAAATGCATTACAAAGCAAAATTGACATCTTGAATGTAGAGAAAAAATTGAAAGCCAATATGCTTTTACCAAAAATTGATGTGGGCTACTCCTATTTATCAGAACCTAGCTACATTGATAATTATCAATTTAATGATTACAAAATAGGTTTGGATTTTTATTTTCCTTTATTTCTAAGAAAAGAGCGCGGAAGTTTAAAACTGGCAAAATACAAAGTTCAGGAAAATGAATTTGCATTGGACTTAGAAAAAGTACAATTATCCAATAAAATCAATGCTCAAAGAATGGAAATTGAATCGTTACTAAGACAAAAAGAGTTACTAAAAGGTTTAGTAGAAGATAATCTCACGATGCTAAATTCAGAGGAAAGATTGTTTTCTTTTGGAGAAAGTTCTTTGTTTTTAATCAACACGCGGGAAAATAATTTGGTCAGTGCCCAACTTTCACAAATTGCTTTAGAGAACCGATTTTATGTATCTAATTCGGAGCTTTTTAAAATTATGGCCAATCCGGATTAAATAATTTATAAAATTGTACTTTTGCAAACTGAAAATTCGAAATTATGATTATTGTAAAATCACGTGAAGAAATAGAATTAATGCGAGAAAGCGCATTAATCGTATCAAAAACATTAGGAATGATTGCTTCTGAAATAAAAGAAGGAGTCACCACTTTATATTTAGACAAATTAGCCGAAGAATTTATTCGTGATCATGGTGCCGAACCAAGTTTTCTTGGTTTGTATGGTTTCCCAAATTCACTTTGTATGAGTCCAAATGCGCAAGTGGTTCATGGAATCCCTAACAATATTCCTTTAAAAAGTGGTGATGTAATCTCCGTAGATTGCGGTGCTTATAAAAATGGATACCATGGAGACCATGCTTATTCTTTTGAAATTGGCGAAGTTGCTCCTGAAACTAAAAAATTGTTACAAGTAACCAAAGAATCTTTATACGTAGGAATCCGAGAATTAAAATTAGGAAATCGCGTGGAAGATGTTGGAAATGCTATTCAAAGATACACTGAAGCACATGGATACGGAGTTGTTCGTGAATTAGTAGGACACGGAGTAGGACAAAAAATGCATGAAGATCCCGAAATGCCTAATTATGGTAAAAAAGGAAGAGGAAAACTTTTTGTTGAAGGAATGGTTGTGGCCATTGAGCCTATGATTAATATGGGAACCCGAAACATCAAACAATTAAAAGACGGCTGGACAATTCTTACCGCCGATGGAAAACCAAGTGCGCATTTTGAACATGATGTTGCTATTATCGATGGAAAACCGGAAATCTTATCGACTTTTGGATACATCTACAAAGCATTAGGAATTGTGAGTAATGAAGAAGATGAGTTTAGAAGAGAGCCTTTAATTCTATAAATTATTTAAAAGTTCAACACGAATTAAAACCTAATTTATATAACCTTAAATCACTTATATGTTTAACCTTTTTCAAAACATATAAGTGATTTAAGGTTATATAAGAAAATCTAAAGTTGTAAAAGCGAATCTCTCTGAAACAAAAATGAAAAAACTCTTTAAACTTATACTCAATACCATTCCGCGTCCTATACTTATTCGTTTAAGTTACGTCGCCCGTCCAGTTCTTGCATTAGCATTAAACGGAAATACATTTACGGATCCTATCGATGGAAAAAGTTTCAAAATGTTTTTACCTTACGGGTATGGAACACAACGAAATAATGTGCTTTCGCCTAGTACACTTTCATTGGAAAGACACCGTTTGTTGTGGTTGTATTTGAATGAAGAGACTGATTTTTTTACTTCGGCAGAAAAAAAGAAAGTACTGCACTTTGCACCGGAACAAGCTTTTTATAAATTGTTTCGAAATCAGAAAAATCTGGATTATAC
>JBJOQF010000305.1:0-4832 GCA_046050185.1 Bacteroidota bacterium | reverse complement strand
CCTATCATCATATAACGATTTATAAGTTTCAATCTTTTTGATAAAAAATAAGTTGATTTCAAAAAATATTATTAGCGATTGCTAATTGGACTGACTTTTTCTTTTGGAAAATGGAATGCATAATCAAGAACGAAGGTAAATTTTGGTTTTGATTGGGTAATTTAAAAGAAAAGAAAATATAAAATATAATTAAAAATCTATTAAAATCCGTGGGGGGTATGCCACCATTATTCTTAAAACACCAAGTTTTCAAAAAATAATAAAAATAACATCAAGTTTCGATAAATTGCAAAAAGGAACACTTATAATTTCTAAATCATGAACGATATTTTAATTACAAAAACAACTGCTTTTTTTAAAGCGACTTTTGGTACTGAACCACAAAAAATAGTGCTTTCTCCGGGAAGAATTAATATTATTGGTGAACATATTGATTACAATGATGGATATGTTTTACCTGCAGCGATTGACAAGATTATTTGTTTTGCTTTCGAAAAAAGTAATTCTAATACATCTAGGATAATTGCGATGGATCTTGATGATGAATTTGAAATAGATGTTACCGGTTCAATGGAATTGACGGATAATGGTTGGACTAATTATATTCGTGGTGTAGTTAATCAATTGAAAAAAAATGATTTTGAATTTGAAGGTTTCAACTGTGTTTTTAGCAGTAATATTCCTGTTGGTTCCGGTTTGTCTTCTTCGGCAGCTTTAGAATGTGGTTTTCTATTTGGAATTAATGAGCTTTTTAATTTGAATATAAAGCCAATTGATATTGCGCTAATGGGACAAAAAGCAGAGCATTGGGTTGGTATCAATTGTGGGATAATGGATCAATTTTCGAGTGTCATGGGACAGGAAAATAAAGTTATAAAAATTGATTGCAGAACCTTGGAATATGAATACCATGATGCTAATTTCAGTGATTATTCTTTGATTTTATTTGATAGTAATGTGAAACATTCTTTGATGACATCGGCTTATAATGAAAGAAGACAGCAATGTGAAGAAGGTATCGCTATTATAAAAAAAAATTATCCAAAAATTAATAGTTTTAGAGATTGCACCGAAAATCAAGTGAATAGTTTGAAAGACAAAATGAGTGCAGCGGTGTTCAAGAGAAGCCTTTTTGTTGTAAAAGAAATTAAACGTGTTATACAAGCTTGTGAAGCTTTGGATAATGGAAATATTGAAATTTTGGGCCAATTAATGTTTGAAACTCACGAAGGATTATCGGTTGATTATGAAGTAAGTTGCGCTGAATTAGACATGATAGTTGACACTCTTAAACAAGAAGAAGCCGTTATTGGTTCCCGATTAATGGGCGGTGGTTTTGGTGGTTGTACTATCAATTTGATAAAAAAGGGGTATGAAGAGGGTATTAAAAAGAAACTTACGGCACTTTATTTTGATGCTTTTGGGATAGAATTAAAAATTTATGATGTTAAAATCAGTAACGGAACATCACTTTATAACAATAATTAGAATGAAAAATTTTGATATCAACGAAGATCCACACAGACGCTATAATCCGTTAATCAATGAATGGGTTTTAGTTTCTCCACACCGATCAAAAAGACCTTGGCAAGGTCAAAACGAAACAGTTACATCAGATGGATTGCCAGAATATGACCCAACTTGTTATTTATGTCCAGGGAATGTTCGAGCAAATGGTGAAGTAAATCCAGCATATGAAAATGCTTTTGTTTTCGAAAATGATTTTGCCGCTTTAAAGCAAGAGGAAATTGTATTTGAAGAAAATAAAAAGCAAACTTTTTTCAAAGCACAACCTGAAAGAGGAATCTCCCGAGTGGTTTGTTTTTCTCCAAAACACAACTTGACATTACCTGAAATGTCTGTCGATGCCATTGAAGATATCATTCATACCTGGCAAAAAGAATATACAGATTTAGGCAATGTTGATTACATCAATTATGTTCAGATTTTTGAAAACAAAGGAAGTGTGATGGGATGTAGTAATCCGCATCCACATGGGCAAATCTGGGCGCAATCTTCATTACCAACCCAAGTGGAGAAAACACAAAATAATTTAAAAGCGTATTACGATAAACATCAAAGCAATCTTTTGCAGGATTATTTGACAGAAGAATTAAAACGGAATGAACGAATTGTAATTGAAAACGATCATTTTGTGGCATTGGTACCTTTTTGGGCAATTTGGCCTTATGAAACGATGATAATCAGCAAACGTCATTTTGGGAAAATCACTGATTTTACTAAAGCTGAAACAACTGCTTATGCAACGATTTTAAAACAATTGACTATAAAATATGATAATCTTTTTGAAACGTCATTTCCATATTCGTCAGGAATTCATCAGTCACCAACCGATGGAGAGTCTCATCCGGAATGGCAATTTCACATGCATTTTTATCCGCCATTGTTGCGCTCAGCTACTGTAAAAAAATTCATGGTAGGCTACGAAATGCTTGGCGAATCACAAAGAGATATTACTTCAGAGAAAAGTGCTTCAGTATTAAGAGAGCAGTCGGATGTTCATTATAAAAATAAATTATGAAAATACTAGTTACTGGTGGGTTAGGATTTATTGGTTCGCACACTGTAGTTGAATTACAAAATGAAGGATTTGAAGTTGTAATTATTGATAATCTTTCTAATTCGTCTGAAGATGTTTTAAAAGGAATAGTTGCTATTACAAGTAAAATGCCCATTTTTGAAAAACTGGATTTGACAGAAAAAAAATCAGTTCAGGATTTTTTTAAAAGACATTCGGATGTTGCCGGCATAATTCATTTTGCAGCTTCTAAAGCAGTGGGTGAGAGTGTGGAAAATCCCTTGTTGTATTATGAAAATAACATTAATACTTTAATTTACTTGCTTCAGGAATTGCAGCAAAAACCGGAGTCTCATTTTATTTTTAGTTCGTCTTGTACTGTTTATGGTCAAGCCGAAACAATGCCTATTAATGAAAATGCGTCAGTTAAACCAGCAATGTCTCCTTATGGAAATACAAAACAAATAGGTGAAGAAATAATTACGGATACTACAAAAGTAAGTGGTGTAAATGCTATTTTGTTGCGGTATTTTAATCCTATTGGTTCACATTCATCAACGGAAATCGGGGAATTACCTATTGGAGTGCCACAAAATTTAGTGCCCTTTATTACCCAAACCGGAATGGGATTGCGAAAAGAACTATCGATTTACGGAGATGATTATCCAACGCCTGATGGAACTTGCGTAAGGGATTATATTCATGTTGTAGACTTAGCAAAAGCGCATGTTATTGCTTTGCAACGATTAGTAAATAAAAAGAATTTAGAAAAAATAGAAATTTTTAATTTGGGAACCGGCAAAGGAAGTTCTGTTTTAGAAGTTATTAAAGCTTTCGAAAAAGTAAGCGGACAAAAATTGCCATACAAAATTGTTAATAGAAGGGAAGGAGATGTTGTTTCGGCGTATGCCAATATAGAAAAAGCGAATAGTGTTCTTGGCTGGAAAACACAATTAACACTAGAAGAAGGGATGGCAAGTGCCTGGAAATGGGAACAAAAAGTCAGAGGAAATAATTGATTTAAGGATAAAGAAACTATTAGATGCTGATGAAATCAATCGATAAATAAAAAATAGTTGCGAAGAAGTCTATAAATTAAAGAGTTAATTTTTTTTTTTAAAATATAACTTATTTAATGATTATAAATGTAAAAAATACATTTGTAAATGATATAAATAAATTTTTTTATTTTACTTTTGACTTTCGTAAATTCACAAAAAAAATATAAAATTAAAACAGATATCATATTTTATAATGAATTATAATAGTTTTACGCATAAAATTTTGGAGTGTAATCAATAATAAACAGATATAAAAATCAGTTTAATTTATCATTAAAAAAACAAATAACCCACGAGAATATTCTCATTTATTTATATTAATTTCTAAAAAACAAATTACTCATGAGTCAAAACCTTGCTTTTGCGGATTACGCAGTCTTTATTATCTATTTTATTGTGGTGTCCACTTATGGATATACCATTTATCGCAAACGTGAAAAAAATGAACACGATGCCAAAGCTTATTTTTTGGCAGAAGGTACACTAACATGGTGGGCGATTGGAGCTTCTTTGATTGCTTCTAATATTTCCGCAGAACAGTTTATTGGAATGAGTGGAGAAGGATTCTTTTTGGGAGTTGCTGTTGCTGCTTACGAATGGATTGCAGCTATTGCTTTGATTATTGTAGCTGTTTGGTTTATTCCTGTTTATTTAAAAAACAAGATTTACACGATGCCTCAATTTTTAAAAACAAGGTATAATGAATCAACTGCCTTAATTATGGCTGTTTTTTGGTTGTTCTTATATGTGTTTGTAAACTTAACTTCTATTTTATATTTAGGAGCTGTTGCCATAAATGGATTGGCCGGAGGTGAATACTTACATGTTATTATGATTGGACTTGCTGTTTTTGCCTTACTAATTTCTTTAGGAGGAATGAAAGTGGTTGCCTATACCGATGTAATTCAGGTTGCGGTTTTAATAATTGGCGGATTGGTTACATCTTATATCGCTTTGACTACCGTTGGTGAATATTTTGGATTTGGTCAGGATGCTATTGCTGGTTTCCAAGTATTGATGGAAAAAGCACCAGAGCATTTCAAAATGATTATCCCAGAGCCTACAGCGGCGTCTTCTCAAAATGATATTAATAAGTATCTTACTTTTCCAGGAATGATGTCTTATTTAGCGGGTATTTGGATTATTAATCTTAATTATTGGGGTTGTAATCAATATATTACACAAAGAGCATTGGGTGCTGATTTACAAACTGCACGTACGGGGATTTTGTT
>JBJOQF010000304.1:0-2677 GCA_046050185.1 Bacteroidota bacterium | reverse complement strand
AATTCTATTTTCTTTTTCTCTTTGGTACAAGAACTCAAAACTATTAACAGGACGAGTAATTGTAGTATATTTGCTTTTTTTATAAATATCATTTTCATAGTACTGGAATGACAAATATATAGAATCAATCCCTTTTGATTCATTTTTTTTCGAAACCTTAACACTATTTTATCAACGTTTTGAAGTTATTGTTTTGTATCATTTTGGACATCAGCTTTTAATTGGTTTAAGGCGTGTAATTTTATTTAAAAAAGAAAGTCAATTTATTTTAAAATGTTATTTTTGTAACAAATAATGTATTTTAAGTTATATTTTTATCAATATAAAAACTGAGAAAATGAAGTTCGGAATTATAAAAGAAAGAAAAAACCCACCTGATAGAAGAGTAGTTTTTTCTCCAGATGAATTAGCAAGAATAAAACAACTTTATCAAGGCGTTTCTATAAAAGTAGAGCGTTCAGACATTCGAATTTTTACAGATGAGCAATATAAAAATTTAGGAATTGAAGTTACAGATGACATCAGTGATTGTGATGTTTTATTTGGAGTGAAAGAAGTTCCTATAGAAGACCTAATTCCTAATAAAGCATATTTCTTTTTTTCACATACCATAAAAAAACAACCTTACAACAGGAAATTGTTACAAGCAATTTTAGAAAAAAATATTGATTTATACGATCATGAAACCATAGTAGATTCTCATAATCGCAGGTTGATTGGTTTTGGAAAATATGCCGGAATTGTGGGAGTTTACAATAGTATTCGCGCTTTTGGAATAAAATTCGAATTATTCAAATTGCCAAAAGCAGAAACACTCTCTGGAAAAGAAACCTTAATTGCACATCTAAAAAGATTGGTATTACCTCCTTTAAAATTTGTGATTACAGGTACCGGAAAAGTGGGTAATGGTGCTAAAGAAATTTTAGATGCTATTAAAGTAAAGGAAGTTTCAGTTGAAAATTATTTGACAAAGAACTATACACAACCGGTTTATACTCAAATTGATGTATTAGAATACAACAAACGAAAAGATGGACAAGTATTAGATTTTACTGATTTTTATAAAAATCCACAAGAATACGTGTCTGATTTTGAAAGATTTACTAAAGTTTCAGACATTTATATTACAGGACATTTTCATGACAATGAAGCCCCAGTAATTCTTACACGTGAAATGCTTCAGTCGAAAGATTGCAAAATTAAAATTGTCGCGGATATTTCTTGTGATGTCAATGGGCCAATTGCCTGTACATTAAGATCATCAACAATTACAGATCCTTTATACGGATATTTACCAAGTGAAAATAAAGAAGTCGATGTTTTTCATCCAGCAGCAATTGTAGTAATGGCAGTAGATAATTTGCCTTGTGAATTGCCAAAAGATGCCAGTGAAGGTTTTGGAGAAATGTTTATGGAGCATGTAATTCCTGCATTCTTTAATGGGGATAAAGACGGGATTTTACAAAGAGCTAAAATAACCGAAAAAGGTAAATTGACTCCTAGATTTAGTTATTTACAGGACTATGTTGATGGAAAATAAAAAAATATAATTTGAAAAGAAGAAACCGAGTCCGTTATAACTCGGTTTTTTTATGGAATTTTATAAATGAAGCATGATTAATTTCATAAAAGTAATTGTAATGTCTAAATGCCTTTGTTTTTTAAAATGGCAAAAAAGGTAAGTCGCAATACTTTTGTAAAAGTTTTTCGTAATATTACTATATAAATAAGTTGGAATGAGAAAAATTAAATACAAGAAAGGCAGAAAACTTCAGCCATATAATCTTGAATATACAGGAATTCATAAAAGTCAAGAGTCAGAGATGCAATTGTTTGTTTTTGATAATTTTGATTTGACTGAATATGAAGATTTTAAAGTTTCAGATTTAGATAAATATATTAATCTACAAAAGACCAATTGGTTGAATTTGCATGGTTTAAATAATATCGAATTAGTGAAGTCTATTGGGAACTACTTTAAAATCGATAATTTTCTGCTTACTGATATTTTGAATACTGCAAGGAGAACTAAATTAGAGGAATTATCGGATGTTTTATTTTTTAATATAAAATCATTATTGCCTGCTGGTGATTCAGATAATATAAGTGTAGAGCAAATTAGTTTTTTGATAAAAGATGGAATTCTTATTTCTTTTCAGGAAAAACGAAGTGATTTTTTCGCACATATTCGAGAGCGTATTCGAACGCATACGGGAATTGTAAGAACCAAAAAAGCAGATTACCTTCTGTATATATTGCTTGACTCCATTATGCAAAATTTCTATATAACAATAGAAAATGAAGAAGACAAAGTGGAAGAATTGATTAATCTTTCTAAAAATAGTGACGATCCAATAATTTTGGAAAGAATTGAAAAGCATCGTGATAATTTCAATTTTTTGAAACGATCCATTATCCCGCTTCGGGATTCTTTGTATGATATAAAAAGTATAAAAGACGATAATGTTTTTAATGCAATGGAAATGGAAAATTTCAGTTTTTTTGCGCGATTACATCAAAAGAGTTTAGAGCTTTTAGAACAAATTGAATCTGATATGGGGTCGTTGGAAAGTGCTTCTAATTTCTTTTTTTCGGCACAAACCCACAAGATGAATGAAATTATGAAAACTCTTACCATTGTGTCAGCAATATTTATTCCACTTACCTTTATAGTGGG
>JBJOQF010000303.1:0-2628 GCA_046050185.1 Bacteroidota bacterium | reverse complement strand
CAAATATAAAATATGTAAAACCAGAACAGGTTAAAGCATTTGAGTTAGGATATCGTTCATTGATAAAAGACATGTCAATTGATATTAATGGGTATTATAATATTTATAATGACTTTATTGGAAACTTAAATGTTGTAGCTCCATTTTATGGTACAACACAAAATTCTCCAAATCCTTTAGGAGGACCAACGGATTCTGGTGCGCATTCATTACATGCACTCCAAAATGGTAATTACAGAGCATATCAATTATATACTAATACTAATATAGAAATCGAATCATTTGGTTTCGGTTTAGGGCTTTCTAAAAAAGTATATAGAAATTTTGAAGTGGGTGTGAACTATAATTATGCAGAATTTAAATTCGATCAGGCTAAAGACCCAAGTTTTGAAGCTGGTTTTAATACACCAAAACATAGAGTAAAAGCGTCGTTTGGAAACGAAAAGTTGTTTGATAATTTTGGATTTAATATTAGTGGAAGATGGAATAGTGAGTATTTGTGGCAATCTACAATGGTAGACGGTATGATCGATGCTGCTACTGTTATTGATGCTCAAGTTAATTACAATATGCCAAAACTAAAATCAACTCTTAAATTAGGAGCTTCAAATATTGGTGGAAAAGAATATACTCAAGTATTAGGTGCGGGATTAATTGGGCAGCAATTTTTTGCTTCTTGGACAATCAACCCGTAATTGAGTCAATAATTTAAAAAAATATAACCATGATAAAAAATTTCAAATGGCTACTATTGGTTTCTTTAAGCTTTGTAGCATGTAATAACGATGATGACAATACAGCTGTTGTTGAGGAGCCAGTGACTTCAGGGACAGCCAGCTTTGCAAAATATGTAGCATTAGGGGATTCTTTTGCAGCTGGATATAGTGATGGTGCGCTTTTCAAAAAAGGACAAGAAGGTTCTTATGTTAATATAATAGCGCAACAATTTGCTGCAGCTGATGGAGGGGAGTTTAAAACGCCTTTTACATCTGATAATGTTGGAGGTTTATTGTATGGAGGAAATGTAATAGCAGGTGTTCGTTTGTATTTTAATGGTGCAGCACCTGTGTCAGTTAGTGGGACTCCTACGACTGAAGTGACTACTAAAATCACAGGCCCTTTTAATAATTTAGGCGTTCCTGGAGCAAAAAGCTATCATCTTGTAGCGCCAGGATATGGGAATGTTGCCGGTGTAGTTCCTGGTCTTGCAAATCCTTATTTTGCACGTTTTGCCACTGCCTCCGGAACAACGATTTTAGCAGATGCTTTAGTTCAGGCGCCTACTTTCTTTTCTTTATGGATTGGTGGTAATGATGTTTTGGGGTATGCTACGTCTGGCGGTGTTGGGGTAAATCAAACAGGAAATTTAAATCCGGCTACTTATGGTGGTAATGATATAACAGATCCTAATGTTTTTACAAGTGTTTATTCAAGTTTGGTTACTAATTTAACTGCCAATGGCGCAAAAGGAGTAGTTGCAAATCTTCCTTATGTAAATACACTTCCTTATTTTACGACCGTTCCCTACAATCCATTGACTGCTAAAGTTCTTGGTAGTGGTAATGAGGCAGTAGGTCAAGGTACTATAGCTGCTTTAAATGCTCAGTTATATGACCCGTTAAAACAAGCATTAACGGTATTTGGAGCAGGAGATAGAATTAACCTTCTTTCTACAACGGTTGCTAATCCAATGTTGATTAAAGATGAGTCTTTGGTAAATTTGTCTGCTCAATTAACAGCAGCTTTTACTCCAACCTTAGGTGCAGCTACTGCTGCTTTTTACGGAAGCGTTTTTGGACAAGCCCGACAAGCTACTGCTGTTGATTTAGTTGTTTTGCCAACACAATCTGTAATTGGAGCTGCTCCTACTGCCAGTGATTCGGGTATTGGTATGGCGCCCCCATCTCCTTTAAATAAATTCGGAATTACCTATCCATTACAAGATAAACATGTGTTAATACCAACTGAAGTTGCAGAAATAAAGGTTGCTACAGATGCTTATAATGTTTCTATAAAAGCAATTGCTGATGCTAAAGGATTAGCTTTTGTTGATACAAAAGTGATTATGACTCAATTGTCAAGTGGGGGAATTGTAAGTAATAGCTTTACATTAACTTCTGCGTATGTAACTGGTGGAGCATTCTCACTGGATGGTGTTCACCCAAGTCCAAGAGGCTATGCTTTAATTGCGAATGCATTTACGGCTGCTATTAATGCTAAATATTCTTCAACATTAAAATTAGTTGACCTAAGTCATTATCCAATAGTATACCCAGCCATAATTCCATAATTATATTTTTAACCAAACCTTAAAAACCACCCGTTTTATAACGTGGTGGTTTTTTATTTTTTATCCAGATAATAGGTTTTGACTTGTTTTAAAACGATATTAAAAACAAAACAGTAAAATTTTGCTGTTTTTTTATAAAAAAAATATTGATTTTATATTTTAAAAAATTATCTTTGCGCACTGAAAAAAATGTCTAATCGATAAGTTTCGGTTGGTGTTATTTCATAAACCTAAATAGCTATTTAATAAATACATAAGTAATGTCAAAAGTAATAGGAAAAGTTGCCCAAATCATTGGCCCAGTAGTTGACGTAGTTTTCAACGGTAAGGATGTTGAA
>JBJOQF010000302.1:0-4924 GCA_046050185.1 Bacteroidota bacterium | reverse complement strand
ATGTTAAAAAAATCTAAATGAGTTAAAATCATTGATAATTATGAAATTTTAACGGCTGTTTTTTATTAATATCAAAAATATTTGTATTTTGGCATCATAAACCAACAAACTATAACCCAATGAGAGTGTATTTACTTTTTTTGTCATTGTTTTTTTGTAGCTTAACATTTGCTCAAAATTCAATTTCAGGTATTGTTACAGACAGTAACAATCAACCTATTCCTGGAGCCAACATCAAAATTATTGGAGAAACCACCGGTAGCATTACTGACATCGATGGAAAATTTACGTTAAATTCGTCAAGAAAGCCACCCTATGTGCTTTATATTACAAGCGTAGGTTATGGTTCTCAAAAAGTAAATGTTTCTTCAAATAATCAAAAAATTACGGTTAAGCTTGCTGATGAAGAAACAAAATTGAATGAGATAGTAGTTTCGGCTTCAAGAACTCCAGAAAGAGTATTAGAATCTCCGGTTACAATTGAAAGAATGGGTGTTGCTGATATTAAAAAAACGGCATCTCCAACTTTTTATGACGGTTTAGAAAATTTGAAAGAAGTTCAGATGAATACAAGTAGTTTATCCTTTAAATCAATAAACACCCGTGGTTTTGCTACTGTAGCAAATACCCGTTTTATGCAATTGGTTGACGGAATGGATAATTCTTCCCCATTATTAAATTTTGTGTTAGGAAATATGATAGGCGTTTCTGAAATTGATGTTCAAAGCGTAGAGTTATTACCAGGAGCATCATCTGCTTTATATGGTGCAAATGCTTTTAATGGTATTTTGTTTATGAATAGTAAAAGTCCATTTACAAGTCAGGGTATTACAGCGTATGCTAAGTTTGGTCAAACAAGTCAACAAGCTGCGGGATCTAATGATTTTGTTGATTATGGGATTCGAATGGCTCATGCCTTTAGTTCAAAATTAGCTGCAAAAGCAAACTTTACATATATGCATGGTACAGATTGGCATGCTACTAATTATGATGATAAAACTGTTGCAGGAAGAGACAGAAGTCATGTAAACTATGATGGTATAAATGTTTATGGTGACGAGGTTAGTACTAATATAAAAAATGTGGGTCAATCATTAGCTACTTTAGGCTTAATACCGGGTTCAGCAGTAAATTTATTGCCAAATTATAATGTAAGCAGAACCGGATATAACGAGGTGGCACTGACAGATAATAAAGCAAGTAATACTAAAATTGATTTCTCAGTTCATTACAGACCTTTTGGTAATGAAAATTTAGAAGTTATTTGGCAAAGTAAATTTGGTTTCGGAAATGCAGTATATCAAGGAGCCAATAGGTATTATCTGAATGATTTTTTTATGCAACAACATAAATTAGAAATAAAAGGGAAAAACTTTTTTGCAAGAGGGTATACTACTACTGAAGATGGTGGAAAATCCTACGACATGCTTTTTACAGGAATAAATGTAAATAGAAAATGGAAAGATGATAAAACTTGGTTTGGTCAGTATGCAGGAACATATATTCAGTCAACATTAGCAGGAATGACTCCTGAAAATGCACATATCGCTGCAAGAAACGTTGCTGATACAGGCAGGTTTTTGCCTGGTTCTGCAGAATTTAAAAAAGCATTCAATGAAGTGACAAATGAAGCAAGTGTACTTTCGGGTTCAAAATTGGTTGATAATTCTAAAATTTACCATTCAGATGCTAATTATAATTTTAAAGATATTATAAAATTTGCAGAAATTCAAGTTGGAGGATCTTTTAGATTATATGAATTAAATTCTCATGGCAGAATTTATACGGATGCTAATGGACCTATTAACTATACTGATTATGGAGCTTATACACAATTAACAAAAAGATTTTTAGAGGACAGATTAAAGTTTACAGGTTCTGTTCGTTATGATAAATCAAAAAATTTCGATGGTAGTGTTTCTCCTAGAGTATCTCTAGTATATTCAGGTGGTGAAAGTAAGAAACATAATTTTAGAGCTTCTTTTCAAACAGGATTCAGAAATCCATCAACACAAGATCAATATATTGGATTTAATGTAGGAAGTGCCATATTACTTGGTTCAGCTCCGGATAATTTAACAAGATATAGTGAAACCTTACCGGTTTCAACTGCTACTGGTCAAGTTCTTGCTGGGGGAACCTCAGTTGTTATGACAGGATTGAATGCTTATAATAATTCGTATACAGCATCTTCAGTAGGGGCATTTAGTGCTTTAGCAGGCAGTGATCCTATAGCTGGGTCAGCTTTGTTAAGAAAAACAAATATAAAATATGTAAAACCAGAACAGGTTAAAGCATTTGAGTTAGGATATCGTTCATTAATAAAAGACGTGTCAATTGATATTAACGGGTACTATAATATTTATAATGATTTTATTGGAAACTTAAATGTTGTAGCTCCATTTTATGGTACAACACAAGATTCTCCTAATCCTTTAGGTGGACCAACAGATTCAGGCACACAATCATTACATGCACTTCAAAATGGTAATTACAGAGTATATCAATTATATACTAATACTGATATAGAAATCCAATCATTTGGTTTTGGTTTTGGACTTTCTAAAAAAGTATATAGAAATTTTGAAGTTGGTGTGAACTATAATTATGCAGAATTTAAATTCGATCAGGCTAAAGACCCAAGTTTTGAAGCTGGTTTCAATACACCAAAACATAGAGTTAAAGCGTCATTCGGAAATGAGAAATTATTCAAAAATTTTGGATTCAATGTTAGTGGAAGATGGAATAGTGAGTATTTGTGGCAATCTACAATGGTTGATGGTATTATTAGTGAAGCGACAGTAATAGATGCCCAAATTAATTATAACATACCAAAACTTAAATCCACATTAAAACTTGGAGCTTCAAACCTTGGAGGTAAAGAATATACTCAAGTATTGGGAGCGGGATTAATAGGGCAACAATATTTTGCTTCTTGGACAATCAACCCATAATTTAGAGATATAAATAAAACAAAACTGTTTGCTTTTTCTTCCTTTTCAGGAAAAGGAAGAAAATAAAAATAATTTAAAAATATACTATTATGATAAAAAATTTCAAATGGCTTTTATTGGTTTCACTAACCTTTGTAGCTTGTAATAATAATGATGAAATCACAACTGTTATAGATTCATCAGATGGATTACCTCTTACTGCGGGTTCGGCTGATTTTTCTAAATATGTTGCTTTAGGGAATTCCTTAACAGCAGGTTTTAGTGACGGTGCACTTTTTATCAAAGGACAAGAAGGTTCCTATACAAATATTTTGTCTCAACAATTTGCATTAGTTGGAGGTGGAGCTTTCAAAATTCCATATACAAATGATAATATTGGTGGGCTTCTTTTTGGTGGGCTTCAGAATCCAGCTTTTGGAACACGTTTGTATTTTAATGGAGTTGGACCGGTACCTGTATCAGGGACTCCAACTACTGAAGTGTTTAATCCAGCTATTGCTACAGCAGGACCTTATAATAACTGTGGTGTTCCAGGGGCTAAAAGTTTTCATTTACTATCGCCAACTTATGGTAGTGCTGCAGGGTTAGCTAATGGAACAGCAAATCCTTATTATGTGCGTTTTGCACCAAATGAAACAACATCAGTATTAGCTTATGCAATGAGTCAGACACCAACATTCTTTTCTTTATGGATAGGAAACAATGATGTTCTGGGATATGCTACAACTGGGGGGGATGGTACGAATCCTATTACACCGCCTTCAGGAGTTCCAGGAGTAGGTTTTGACGGTACTTACGCAGCCCTGGTAACAACATTAACTTCAGCAGGAGCTAAAGGTGTAGTGGCTAATATTCCATATGTAACTTCCATTCCGTTTTTCAAAACCGTTCCTTATAACCCTTTGTCTGCAAAAGTATTGGGTAGTGGAGATGCGGCAGTGGGAGTGGGTACAATAAATGCGTTAAATGCTCAATTATATGGGCCTCTTAAAGCTGCGCTGACTTTTTTTGGTGCGGGGGACAGAATTAATTTATTGTCAACAACTGTATCAAATCCTTTGTTGATAAAGGATGAATCTTTGACAAATTTATCTGCGCAGTTGACAGCTGCATTTACTCCAACATTAGGAGCGCAAACAGCTGCTTTTTACGGAAGTGTTTTTGGTCAGGCTAGGCATGCTACAGCTGCTGATTTAGTACTTTTGACAACTCAGACTGCTATTGGGGCTGCTCCATCTGGAATACCTGCTCCATTAAATAAATTTGGAATAACATACCCGTTGCAAGATAAACATGTGCTAATTCCAACTGAAATAGCGGAATTAAAAACAGCTACGGATGCTTATAATGTTACCATAAAATCTTTGGCAGATGCTAAAGGATTAGCTTTTGTTGATGCAAATGCAATTATGAAGAAAATTGACGAAGGCGGAATTGTAGCTAACAACTACACCATGACTTCAACATTTGTAACTGGAGGAACTTTTTCTTTAGATGGAGTTCATCCATCTCCAAGAGGTTATGCATTTATCGCAAATAAATTTGTGGAGGCAATTAATGAAAAATACGGTTCTAATATGAAAGGGGTTGATTTAGGTAATTATAGAATATTATATCCAGGTTCTTTATAATCGAGTTTTTTTAAAATTGATAAAAAACCATCCGTTTTATAACGTGGTGGTTTTTTATTTTTTATCCAGATAATAGGTTTTGGCTTGTTTTAAAACGATATTAAAAACAAAACAATAAAATTTTGCTGTTTTTTTATAAAAAAAATATTGATTTTATATTTTAAAAAATTATCTTTGCGCACTGAAAAAAATGTCTAATCGATACATTTCGGTTGGTATTATTTCATAAACCTAAATAGCTATTTAATAAATACATAAGTAATGTCAAAAGTAATAGGAAAAGTTGCCCAAATCATTGGCCCAGTAGTTGACGTAGTTTTCAACGGTAAGGATGTTGAA
>JBJOQF010000301.1:0-2777 GCA_046050185.1 Bacteroidota bacterium | reverse complement strand
AACTGGACGAAAGACGAAATTATCGCAATATATAATAAACCTATGATGGACTTGCTTTTTGAAGCAGCTTCAATTCATAGAGAACACCATGACCCTAACGTTGTTCAAGTTTCTACTTTATTATCCATAAAAACAGGTGGTTGCCCGGAAGATTGCGGATATTGCCCACAAGCAGCGCGTTATCATACTGAAATTGAAGGCAATGATTTAATGTCTGTCAGCCAAGTAAAAGCACAAGCTTTGCGAGCAAAATCAAGTGGATCTTCTCGTGTATGCATGGGTGCAGCTTGGAGAAATGTAAAAGACGGCCCTGAATTTGATCAAGTATTAGAAATGGTTCGTACTATCAACAAACTTGATATGGAAGTATGCTGCACACTTGGAATGATTACTGAAAACCAAGCGCATCGTTTAGCCGAAGCAGGTTTATATGCCTATAACCATAACTTAGACACTTCAGAAGAATATTACAAAGAAGTAATCTCGACACGCGGATTTGAAGACCGTTTGCAAACCATAGAGAATGTTCGTAAAACGAATGTTACTGTTTGTAGCGGTGGAATTATTGGAATGGGAGAAAGTATTGAAGACAGAGCAGGAATGCTTGTAGCACTTTCTACACTAAATCCCCAACCGGAGTCAGTACCAATAAACGCTTTGGTTGCTGTTGAAGGAACACCTATGGAAGAAGAGAAACCAGTAGAAATTTGGGAAATGATACGAATGGTAGCCACTACCCGAATTATTATGCCCGAAACTCAAGTACGTTTATCAGCCGGAAGAATGAACATGAGCCGCGAAGGCCAAGCCATGTGTTTCTTTGCTGGTGCCAATTCTATTTTTGCAGGAGACAAACTATTGACTACGCCAAATCCGGATGTAAACGAAGACATGAAAATGTTTGAAATGCTGGGCTTAAACCCTCAAAAACCATTCACAAAAGTTTCTCAACCTCAAACAGTTGAAGCAGCAGATTCACAATTTGTACCTCTTGGAGAAAAACCAAAATGGTCAAGACCAGGACATACAATCGAGAGAAATCTTGAAGCATCTACAAAAGAAAAATAAACTTTTCTTAATATAAATGAACACCATCTGACTATAACAGCTGGTGTTTTTTTATACATCCATTTTATTTTAAAAAATAATTTTCTTGATAACTGTACCTCCGTTTTTCAATACAATTTTTACCAATACAATTTGTTGACTTGAAATTAAATTAAAAACAGAAAACTCCACATCATTCACATTATTTTTTTGATATATTTTTCTTCCTGATAAATCATAAACTATTACTTTATCTATTATTTCCTCAGCAGCATTTATTTTTATCTGCTTATTTTTATTGGATACTAAAACTGAATTTTTCTCTAATTCAAATTTAGCCGTACTTAACGTTTTATCAGTATAACGCAATACAAAACGGCTATTAAAAGTTCCTATTTCTGTATTAAAAGTATAATTTCCGCTTTTTAAATTAAAGATTGTATTATTCAACTTATCTTCAATAAAGACATTCTGACTGGAAAGCAATCCATCAACGGCATCAATATTTATTGTAAAAACACCCTTAATAGTCGTACTATATCCTAACGGGACAATATCTGTTTGCTGAAATGGCAAAGACCTTCCCTGAATCACTAAATTTTTGTCCTGATTAATACTATAAAAATTGATGTATTTATTTCCGCCAAAACTTCCTCCATCAAAATTAGCATCATACTCATTAGTAGCTCCTTCTATATAACCTATTAAAGTTTGTTTAAAAGCTCCTTGTCCATTAGATAGATTTAACCAGATCCGGTCTTTCTCTATATTCAACCCGTTATTTTTTTTTATTGAATTTGATTTGAAAAAACTGGTATTATTCCCAATAACACGCATACTATTATTAAACACAGCAGTCCCACCATTTATACTCGTCACAAAGAATGCCTGACCAGAAGCAATTTTACCATCCGGTATACTATTATTTACCCCCAATTTTAATGCTGCTCTAGTTCCAACTCCTCCTGACAAGTTATAAACTGCATAATCATCGGAGGTGTACACATTATTTGTAATAGGCGTGTTATGTGTCCATAGGTAAATAGTTCCATCTGTGATTCCTACATTTGTGTTTATAAAAACATCGGCATCAATTGCTGAAGGATATGGATTCCCTATAAGATTTGAGGTGCCAATTGAAGCTATTGGAATAGAAACAATTCCGTTATTAGGAATTCCTATAAAACTAGCCTCGTAGGTAACCGAAATTATTGTTGAAAAACTTTCAGGACCTCGAATGATATAACCATTTCCTATATCCATTACATCTGTTGGCGTTTCATTATGCCAATTATTTACTGAGGCATTAAAAGAATAAAACTTATCCGAAAGTGTATTAGGAGATACATCTATCAATTTTTGATTTGAAACCGGTGAAGACCAAAAGGTGTAATCTGTTTTAATAATTGGAGTGGTTTCTCTTTTCATTCGAATACTTCCAGTATTAATGATTTGATCTTCGGATTGATAAAGAGTGGCATTATTTTCTAAAACTAATGTCCCAGATCCAGAATAATCAAAAAGTAATCCCAAAGTATTTCCGTTTGGAATTGTAACCGTATTCCCAGTACTTATTGAACAAGAACAAGCATTTATAGTGGTGAGTAAAGGGTAATTTCCGTTGAAAACAAGAGTTTTTTCAGATGAAGGCATACCATTACTCCAAGTAATCCCATCCCAAATGGAACTGTTTGTACACAGTTTAATTCGAGCTATACGATGTTTTGTTA
>JBJOQF010000300.1:0-3783 GCA_046050185.1 Bacteroidota bacterium | reverse complement strand
TATATATTTGTCATTCCAGTACTATGAAAATGATATTTATAAAAAAAGCAAATATACTACAATTACTCGTCCTGTTAATAGTTTTGAGTTCTTGTACCAAAGAGAAAAAGAAAATAGAATTAAGTGATGCACAACTGCCAAAGAGTACATTGCCTAAAATGAAACCTTTAACGAATGAAGGTCCAAAACTAACTGCAGCATACATTAATTCTAAAAAAAAATCAATTGAGTCCTTTTATAATAAAACTTGGCCCAATCATAGTGCTAACGGAAGTTTTCTTGTAGCTCAAAATGGTCAGATTATTTATGAAAATTATGAAGGTTATGCCAATTTTAGAGAAAAACGATTAATAACAAGCACTACTCCACTTCATTTAGCCTCCGTTAGTAAAGTATTTACTGCAACTGCGGTTTTGAAATTAATTAATGCCAAAAGAATTGATTTAGACCAAAAGGTGAATACTATTCTAAAAGAATTCCCCTTTCCGGATGTTACTATACAAACATTATTGAATCATAGAAGTGGGATGCGCAATTATGCTTATTTTACGGATCGAGACAAAACGGTTTGGGACAGACACAATAGGTTGACTAACCAAGACATATTAACTATTATGGCAACTAAAAATATTGGGTTAGAATTTAAAACTGATACCCGATTTAGTTATTGTAATACTAACTATGCCATGTTAGCATTAATAATTGAAAAAACAACTAAACTTTCCTACAAAGAAGCGATGAAACAAATCATTTTCAAGCCACTTGGAATGAAACATACTTTTGTTTTTGATTATGAAAATGACAAAGATACTATTGCTCCTTCTTATAAAGGAAATGGAGTAGAAATTGGTAAAGATTACTTAGATGCTGTTTACGGAGACAAAAATATTTATTCTACACCTCGAGACATACTAAAATTTGACCGAGCAAGAAATTCTCCTGCTTTTTTAAATCCAAAATTGTTTAAAAAAGTTTTTATAGGATACAGCAACGAGCGTAAAGGAGAAAAAAATTACGGTCTAGGTATTCGAATGATCAATTGGGAAACCGGACAAAATTTCTATTTCCATAACGGTTGGTGGCATGGTAACACATCATCTTATGTCACTTTGCCAAAAGAGAAGGTCACTATAATTGCTTTGTCTAATAAGTTTACAACAAAAACGTACAAAGTCAGAAAATTAGCAATGCTATTTGGTGATTATCCGTTTCACTTGGATAAAGGTGAAAAAGAGGAATGATTTTTGTTGTAGAGTTGCCAGTTTAGCAATAGTAATTCAAGTTTTAAATTGTATCTTTGCAAACTCAAAATAAAAGGGGTCGACTGGTTTTGACAGCAAGTCGAATTGAAAAGTAAGCACGTCGAGAACTGGGACAATTCTCGTTAATAAAAGGTCTCAAAACACTTACACGGCGAAGGAAACTACGCTCTTGCTGCATAATCTGAATCATAGTAAGATTAGCCTCGTTCCTATAAGATAGGAAAGCAGGATTTACCTCGAAAGCTTTGGTTTATAGCGGTCGATAAAGGTGAATCGTAAATTTAAACCTAGATTTCCATGAACTTCGGGTGGATTTCGAAATTAAGAAGATAAGTCTTGCGCGACTGTTTCTGGTCAAACGCAAGATCGAAAATCTAATCAGGAAATAAGCGTGTAGAAAGCCTTTTAGTTGCTTGTTTGGACCCGGGTTCGATTCCCGGCGACTCCACTAATTCATTTTCAATTGAAACCAAAAGCCTGTAAATATTTAGGATTTACAGGCTTTTTTGTTTTTATTAATTTCAAAAAAATTATCTTTAAAACGTAAAGATGTCCAATGAATTACAAAGAAATTTCAGAGGACTTTATTAAGTATGTACTCTACTGTCACATATTCAAGATAACACTTCATATAAAACCCTTATTACTACTTTCATTTTCTCTAAAGCTTCTCAACTTTGAAGTTTTCTTTTATTTAAAGAGCTTTTCAATCAATCTATTTTTCTAAACCTTCTAATGTCATGTTCGAAATCACCGATTTATCTTGATCCAAAACATCATTATCACTTGCATATTGATCATTTTTCTTTATCAAAAGCCAAGAATTTTCCTGTTTCGTTTTAAGTTCCACCAATGCAAATTCACCTTTAAGTTTTTTCCCATTTAAAATAAAACTAAGATGCCCTTTTTCTAAATCAGATTTTAATTTTTTTTCTACATTTTCCGCACCTTCTTCATCCGCTAAGGTATAAGTTCCATTATCCCAGATCATAACAGTCCCAGCACCATAATTCCCATCAGGAATAATTCCTTCAAAATCTTGGTAATCATAAGGGTGATCCTCCACCATAATTGCCAGCCTTTTATCAGCAGGATTCATAGATGGTCCTTTGGGTATGACCCAACTTTTTAATACTCCGTCCATTTCCAATCGAAAATCATAATGCAAATTAGACGCAGCGTGTTTTTGCACGACGAAAACTAATTCAGTTATTGATTTTTTAACTGCACCTTCAGGTTCGGCGGTGAAATTGAAATTACGCTTTTGATTGTATTTATTTAAAGATATCATAATAATAAAATTAGAGTTAAAATAAATCTACAAAGGGATGGAATTCATGTATTCGTGAAATCAGTCAACAAGCAAACTAAAAATTATTTAAATTAAACTCAACTCTTTCCGGTATTCTCCTCTAAATTGCTGTGATTATCACCTCCTATACTATAATTGTTATTCTCTTCATCTTCACTTCCCATATCTTCCCTATCATCATCTAATTCAGATCCGGGAACGTCTAAGTCACTGCCAGATTCGTCTTCACTAAAATCTTTTTGATTCAATTTCCTGATATTATTAATTTCAACAGCTGCCTTTTTTTTAGTAATATCTTCAGGGTCTATTTCCATTTCTTTTTGGAACTGGATATATATATCTTCACTTGGAGGATACAAAAGAGAATCCGATAATTTATTTTTATCTTTTTTATCCGGCTTCATTTTATTTGTATCTAATTTATCATCCTTATTTTTCATTTCAGTATTTTATTTAATTGATTTACAGAACACTAAGTTAATCATTTTTAAACAAAACTGCCTTAAAATTTATAATTATTCAATACAAATGACTAACTTTAAACTACTTAAACAACAATTAAATTATTTTTCAATACTATTTTGCTAATTTTAAAAAAATGAAAACATGAGTGCGTTAAAAGACAATGTAATTCCGGGAAATCATGGCGAAATTTTTGGAACAAATGCTATGGAAGAATCCGATTTAATGGAAATTAAAACAAGCTTATTAAAATTAGATGGAATAAAAGATGTGTTATTGAATATAGAAATTTTTCCTAGAGAATTCACCGTTCACACATCAAAAATGGTAGCTATCAGCGACATTGAAAACAAAGTAAAATCAGTAGGTTTTCACGCTATTCCAAAAGATTTATTTGAGCTTTAATATTTTAGAATCAATTTTTCTCAATTCTTTATTTTCCAATCTCTACTAAAAGACTTTGATTCAATTAATCATGCACTATTAAAAAAGACGACAAATGGAAACTAAAAAAACAATTTATCAATTACACGAAGAACACAAAACATGGTTAAACAAACTTTTGTTTTATAAAGATGAACTTAAAATTATGGATAATCGAATTTTTGAAGTGGCGACAAAAAACACTTCTAATGAAGTTCGTTCTTTAGCAGATCATTTTAATAATCAGCTAATTATTCAAAAGGAACAAATTGACATTTTATCTCATGATATTAAAAGTCACGAATCATATCTTGAAGCAGCAGC
>JBJOQF010000299.1:0-4614 GCA_046050185.1 Bacteroidota bacterium | reverse complement strand
CAAATGCCACTTCAAAGACGTGTGCCTAAGTTTGGTTTCACAAACATCAATCGTAAAGAATACGAAGGTGTTAATCTTGATACACTTCAATTATTAGTTGATAATGGTGTGATAACAGATGCTGTTGATATGACAGTTTATGTTGCAAATCGTTTAGCTACTAAAAATGAAATCGTTAAGATTTTGGGAAGAGGAGAATTGACAGCGAAATTAAAAGTAACCGCTCACAAATTTACTGCTACTGCAAAAGCTGCAATTGAAGCTGCTGGTGGAGAAGCTGTAACAATATAATTTTTCTATTAAGATGAAGAAATTTATTGAATCATTAAGTAATGTTTGGAAAATTGAGGAACTGAAAAATAGAATTCTAATTACTTTAGGACTTCTTTTAGTTTATCGTTTTGGAGCACACGTTACACTTCCTGGAATTGATGCAACTCAATTAAACAGTTTAGCTGGTCAAACCAAAAACGGTATTGGATCTATTCTAGACATGTTTACAGGAGGTGCTTTCTCTAAAGCTTCAGTTTTTGCTTTAGGTATAATGCCATATATTTCTGCATCTATTGTTGTTCAGTTGATGGGAATTGCTATTCCATATTTACAAAAGCTACAAAGTGACGGTGAAAGTGGTAGAAAAAAGATTAATCAAATTACCCGTTGGTTAACAATAGGTATTACTTTGGTTCAAGGTCCAACTTATATTTATAATTTGTATAGAACTTTGCCTAGTAGTGCTTTTTTGTTAGGATTTAATTCATTTGAATTTTTATTTTCTTCAGTAGTAATCTTAGTTACAGGGACTATATTCGCCATGTGGTTGGGAGAAAAAATTACTGACAAAGGTATTGGTAACGGTATATCATTGTTAATTATGGTTGGTATTTTGGCTAGATTCCCACAAGCTTTTATCCAAGAATTTACAACCAGAGTTACTAATAATAATGGTGGACCAATGTTATTGGTTATTGAAATTATCATTTGGTTATTGGTTATTATTTCTTGTGTATTACTTGTAATGGCTGTTCGAAAAATACCTGTACAGTATGCTCGTCGTACTTCTTCAGGAGATTATGAACAAGACTTAATGGGTGGAAATAGACAATGGATTCCTTTGAAACTTAATGCTTCAGGAGTTATGCCTATTATCTTTGCACAAGCAATTATGTTTATTCCTGCTGCTGTAGCAGGTTTATCAAAATCAGATGCATCACAATCAATTGTTGGCGCTTTTAGTAATATGTTTGGGTTTTGGTATAATTTTGTTTTTGCAACTTTAATTGTTGTATTTACTTTCTTTTATACTGCAATCACAGTTCCTACTAATAAAATGTCTGATGATTTAAAAAGAAGTGGTGGTTTTATTCCAGGTGTAAGACCTGGAGTTGAAACTTCTGATTTTCTTGATAAAGTGATGTCTTTAATAACTTTTCCAGGATCTTTATTTCTTGCTTTGATAGCTGTGTTCCCAGCAATTGTTGTGAGTCTTATGGATGTTCAACAATCTTGGGCAATGTTTTTTGGAGGTACTTCATTAATAATTATGGTTGGTGTTGCCATAGATACAATTCAACAAATCAATTCATACTTGTTAAATAAGCATTATGACGGTTTAATGAAGAGTGGTAAAAATAGAAAAGCAGTAGCTTAACTTATGGCAAAACAATCAGCAATAGAACAAGACGGTTCAATCATTGAAGCATTGTCAAATGCGATGTTCCGTGTAGAGTTAGAAAATGGACATATTGTAATCGCCCATATATCTGGAAAAATGCGTATGCATTACATCAAATTATTACCTGGTGATAAAGTGAAACTAGAAATGAGCCCTTACGATTTGTCAAAAGCAAGAATTACTTATAGATATTAAAGGATATTCAAAATGAAAGTTAGAGCTTCAGTAAAAAAGAGAAGTCCCGAGTGCAAAATTGTGCGAAGAAAAGGGAGATTGTACGTAATAAACAAAAAGAATCCTAGATTTAAACAAAGACAAGGATAGTTATGGCAAGAATAGCAGGGGTAGATATCCCAAAAAATAAGAGAGGTGTTATAGCACTTACCTATATCTTCGGATTAGGAAGAAGTAGAGCTATTGAGATTTTAGAAAAAGCTCAAGTTAGCCAAGATAAAAAAGTTCAAGACTGGAATGATGATGAGATCGGAGCAATTCGTGAAGCTGTATCAAGTTTCAAAATTGAAGGAGAATTACGTTCTGAAGTTTCTTTGAACATCAAACGTTTAATGGATATTGGATGTTATAGAGGTATCCGTCATAGAACTGGTCTTCCATTAAGAGGACAAAGAACTAAAAACAACTCTAGAACAAGAAAAGGTAAGAGAAAAACTGTTGCCAACAAGAAAAAAGCAACTAAATAATAAGTAATATGGCTAAAGCAACTACAAAAAAACGTAAAGTTATCGTTGAATCAACGGGAGAAGCTCATATTTCTGCTACTTTTAACAATATCATCATTTCTTTGACAAATAAAAAAGGTGAAGTGATTTCTTGGTCTTCAGCTGGTAAAATGGGTTTTAGAGGTTCTAAAAAGAACACTCCATACGCAGCCCAAATGGCAGCAGAAGATTGTAGTAAAGTAGCTCTTGAAGCTGGACTTAAAAAAGTAAAGGTTTATGTAAAAGGACCAGGAAATGGACGTGAGTCTGCTATCCGTTCTTTGCATAACGGTGGAATTGAAGTGACTGAGATAATCGATGTTACTCCAATGCCTCACAATGGATGTCGTCCTCCTAAAAGACGTAGAGTTTAATACTCAAAATATATTATATAGTATAACCTAGGTAGAATATAGATTATCGAAGGATCAGACCTGAATTCATAATCTCTACCTTAAACAATTTAAAATGGCAAGATATACTGGTCCAAGTACAAGAATTGCTCGTAAATTTGGCGAGGCAATTTTCGGAGACGATAAAGCTTTCGAAAAAAGAAATTATCCACCCGGACAACACGGGATGGCTAAAAAAAGAGGAAAAAAATCTGAATATGCTGTCCAGTTAATGGAAAAGCAAAAAGCTAAATATTCTTATGGAATTTTAGAAAAACAATTCAGAAATTTATTCGAAAAAGCATCAGCTACTAAAGGAGTTACTGGTGAAGTATTATTACAATTGTGTGAAGCTAGACTTGATAACGTTGTTTTTAGAATGGGTATTGCTCCTTCTAGAAGAGGTGCTCGTCAAATCGTTTCTCACAGACACGTTACCGTTAACGGTGAAGTAGTTAATATTCCTTCTTACCACCTTAAGCCTGGTGATAAAGTTGCTGTTCGTGAAAAATCTAAATCTTTAGAGGCTATCGAACGTTCTTTATCTAATTCAAGTCATGTTTATGAATGGATTACTTGGAATAATGATATCAAAGAAGGTACTTTTGTTACTGTTCCTGCTAGACTTCAAATCCCAGAAAACATCAAAGAACAATTAATCGTAGAGTTGTACAACAAATAATAATTGACTTAGTCGAAATTTATGGCAATATTTAATTTTCAGAAGCCCGATAAAGTTATCATGATCGATTCAACCGATTTTGAAGGTAAATTTGAATTTAGACCTTTAGAACCAGGATACGGATTGACAGTTGGTAATGCACTTAGAAGAGTTTTGCTTTCAGCATTAGAAGGTTATGCAATTACATCTGTTCGCATTGAAGGTGTAGATCATGAGTTTTCTACTATTTCAGGAGTTGTTGAAGACGTTACCGAAATTATTCTTAATCTAAAACAAGTACGTTTTAAACGTCAAATTGAAGATATAGATAATGAATCAGTTACTATTTCTGTTTCAGGTAAAGATCAATTAACAGCTGGTGATTTTCAAAAATTTATTTCAGGTTTCCAAGTTTTGAATCCAGAACTTGTTATCTGTAATTTAGATAGTAAAATCAAACTTAATTTTGATTTAACTATCGAAAAAGGTAGAGGATACGTTCCTGCTGAAGAGAACAAAAAACAGAATGCTGCAATTGGAACTATTTTTACTGATTCAATTTTTACTCCGGTAAAAAATGTAAAATATGCGATTGAAAACTTCCGTGTTGAGCAAAAAACAGATTATGAAAAATTAGTTTTTGAAATAAAAACTGATGGATCAATCAATCCAAAAGATGCCCTTACTGAAGCTGCAAAAGTTTTAATTCACCATTTCATGTTATTCTCTGACGAAAGAATTACACTCGAGGCTGACGAAATTGCTCAAACAGAATCGTATGATGAGGAATCATTACATATGAGACAATTGCTTAAAACTAAGCTTGTTGATATGGATCTTTCTGTAAGAGCATTAAATTGTTTGAAAGCGGCTGAAGTTGATACACTTGGTGATTTAGTATCGTTCAATAAAAATGACCTAATGAAATTCCGTAATTTCGGTAAAAAATCTTTAACTGAACTTGATGAGCTTGTAGCAGTTAAAAATTTGAACTTCGGGATGGATTTAGCAAAATACAAACTAGATAAAGAATAATCTAATCCGCTCTGGCGGATTAAATTTCATAAAGCAATGAGACACGGAAAAAAATTCAATCACTTAAGCAGACAGACTGCACATAGAAAATCTATGTTAGCTAATATGGCTTGTTCTCTTATTGAGCACAAA
>JBJOQF010000298.1:0-10640 GCA_046050185.1 Bacteroidota bacterium | reverse complement strand
CAATCGGAGCAAGGTTCGTAAAAGTTTAATGATGCACATGGAAGTAATGCAATTGCACCATCAAATAATCGATGAATATCAGCTAAAGTAATATCGTTTTTGGATTTTAAAAGATAATAGCCGCCAAATTTACCTTGTTTGCTCCCTACAAAATGTCCGCGTTTTAAATCCAATAAAATTTGCTCCAAAAATTTTTTTGGAATATTAGCCGCTTCAGCAATTTCAATAGTTCTTGAAATGTGATTTTCGTCTTGTTGCGCTAAATACAGTAATGCTTTGAGAGCATATTTGGCTTTGTGTGAAAGCATATTAATGTATTTTTAAAAATGAATTTTCAATTGTATGCAATATCAAATTTATAAAAATGATAAAACAAACATAAACTATTTTAATTTATAATTATAAAAGCAACGTTGATTTTTAAATCTAATATCTAAGGGAATGTTTAAATCAGAATACTGGAATTGATTTACCAATCTCCACCAGACCCGCCGCCTGAGAAACCTCCACCACCAAATCCGCCACCGAAACCTCCGCCACCAAAACCACCACCGGAAGAACCTCCAAAGCCTCCGCCGCCACTATTTCTGCCAAGGCTGCTAAGAATGAGAACATCAAGTAAACTGGGTCCACTACCTCTGTTACCAGAATTTCCGCCACCACCTTTATTTCTTGAAATTAGTACAAGAATAATAATGACGATAACTATAATTGGCATAATTGGAAAACCTTTTTCTTTTCCTTTGATTTGTTTTCGTTCTCCTTTATATTTCCCTTTAAAAACATCAATTATAGCATCGGTACCTTTATCAAGTCCTTTGTAATAACTTCCTGCTTTAAATTCGGGAATAATTATGTTTCGGGTAATTTCTCCGCCAATTCCAGCAGTTAAGCGATCTTCAAGACCATAACCTGGTGAAATCCATATTTTTCTTTCGGCTTTAGCCAATAAAATAAGCACACCATTATCGTCTTTTGCAGTTCCGCCTATGCCCCAAGTATGTCCCCATTTTGGAGTAAGGATACCTATGTCTTCACCTTTAAGGCTTTCAATAGTAATAATTACAATTTGTGTTGTAGTTGAATCAGAATATTGAATGAGTTTTTCTTCTAATTGTGTTTTTTCTGTTGCACTTAAAATATTTGCATAATCATAAACTGAAGTTTGAAAACTCGGTTTTTCAGGAATGGTAAATTGAGCAAAACTAATTTGTGTGACTAAAAAACAAACGAGTAGCTTTAGGAAAATTGTAGTGTTCTTTTCTGGTAAAATCATTATTTATCCTTTAGATATTTCGTTTGATAATTCATTAGTATCATCTTCTGACCATGGAAAATGTTTTTTCAATTGTTCTCCAGCCATTAAAATTCCATCAATAAGTCCTTGTTTGAAATTTCCATTTTTAAAATGTATTTTCATAACTTCTTTTGTAGTATCCCAAAAATCATCGGCAACAAGATTATTGATTCCTTTGTCTCCACAAATCACAAATTTTTTATCGGCAACAGCCAGATAAATTAAAACGCCATTTTGAAGCTGGGTTTCATCCATTTTCAATTCATGGAAAACTTCCAAAGCCCTGTCAAAAGGAACTTTGGAAGTTGTTTTTTCTATATGTATTCTAATCTCGCCAGAAGTATTTTTTTCGGCCACACGAATAGCTTCAACAATGGCGTGTTCTTCTTCTTGGGTTAAAAAATCTTCTACTTTTGACATGAAATATTTTTGAGTTAAGATTAGCAATTTTTGATTTTAGAATTGTTAAATCTGCAATCAAACAACCGTTAATTTTTAAAGGTTGTTTCTTAAATTTGTTAGGACTTCTAAAAATCTAAGAAGTCTAATAATCTAACTTTAGAATTTTACTTCAACTGGTTTATCAGCACCTTGAACAGCTTCAAAATATGGTTTTTCCTTAAATCCAAACATACCAGCAAATAAAGAATTAGGGAATGTTTTGATATGAGTGTTGTAAGGTTTAACTGCTTCGTTAAAACGAGTCCTAGCCGTAAGAATTTGATTTTCAGTACTGGCTAATTCATCTTGTAATTTCAGGAAATTCTCATTAGCTTTTAATTCAGGATATTTTTCTACTGTAATAAGTAATCTTGATAAGCTACTGCTCACGCCACTTTGAGCCTGATTAAATTGAGCTAATTGTTCCGGAGTAATGTTTTGTGGGTCAACTGTTATTGAAGTAGCTTTGGCTCTGGCTTCAATTACAGCAGTCAAAGTTGATTTTTCAAAATCAGCGGCACCTTTTACAGTTTTAACTAAATTCCCAATAAGGTCATTTCTTCTTTGGTAAGAAGTTTGAACATTACCCCAAGCTTCATTGATGTCTTGCTCATAAGTAACGGCAGTATTGTTTATTCCTTTAACCCAGCTGTAAATTCCAATAATTAATACGGCTGCAATAATCCAAGGTAAAAATTTTTTAAAATCCATTTTTGTATAATTTAAAGTTTAGTGTTTAATTGTTCTTTTTATAAAATAGGAAATCAACAAGCTATAGTTGATTTTTAATATTTGTCAATTGTGTTCGTATTGTTTCTAGTTTTCGAATAATTTCAAATTTATCCAAAGTTTTCTTCTGGCCTTCTTTCAAATGTGTTTTGGCGCCTTCCAGTGTAAAACCTCTTTCTTTTACCAAATGAAAGATGAGTTGTAAATTAGTCACATCTTCAGGAGTGAACATACGATTGCCTTTGGCATTCTTTTTAGGTTTCAGAATATCAAATTCATTATCCCAAAAACGAATCAATGAGGCATTTACATCAAATGCCTTGGCGACTTCGCCTATGCTGTAATACCTTTTATCTTTAGAAAGTTCAATATGCATGTTTTTTGTTTTAATCTTTTTTATTTTCTAATTGAATACCATATATTTATTACTAGTGCGACTGATATCTTTTTAAACCTTCAATTGAAAACTGCTATGGAGTATTAATCTAATGATTGATTTTCTTGGTTAGCCAATTTTGAAATGGCAACATACTCAACTGCTGAAATATTTCCGTAATAAAAATTCAGCGGATTCACTACTTTACCGTCTTTGTGAACTTCATAATGCAAGTGAGGCCCTTCGGATCTTCCTGTACTACCTACATATCCTATAATATCGCCGCGTTTTACGTGTTGTCTGGCTCTGCATTTATATTTGCTCAAATGCCCGTATAAAGTTTCATACCCATAACCGTGTTTGATTACAATATGATTTCCAAATCCTGAAACCGTATTATCTGCCCTTGCTACAACTCCGTCTCCCGTAGCATAAATAGGAGTTCCGGTTTTTGCAGAAAAATCAATTCCTTCATGCATTTTTCTAGCCTTCGTAAAAGGATCTGTTCTGTACCCAAAACCAGATGCCAATCGTTTTAAATTTTCATTTCTTACCGGTTGAATAGCAGGAATAGCAGCCAATAATTTATTTTTTGCTTTAGCTAATTTCAAAATCACATCTAATGATTTTGACTGAATTGCTAATTCTTTGCTAAGTACATCAACTCTTTTTGTAGTGTTGATTACCAGTTGGGAATTGTCATAACCTTCTAATGTTTTATATCGATTGATATCGCCAAAACCTGATTTTCGTACTGAGTCAGGAATTGCTGCCGTATTAAAATAAACTCGGTATAAATTATTATCTCGATCTTCAATATCCGCAATCACATCATCAACCTGATCCATTTTCTTATTTAAAATAGAAAAATTTAACTTTAAATTGTCAATTTCACGGGCTTGTAAGCGGTCTTTTGGCGTTTCAAAATAAGGAGTATTCAACAAAACAATAAAACATAAAAATCCAAATAATGCCGAAGCCAGTAAAAATAAGGCTGCAACGCCAAATTTCATTCTTTTTCCAGTTTTTATTTTTCGATATGCTAGATTTTCGGAATCGTAATAATATTTTACTTTCGCCATGTTTTAAAATACCCTATTTTTGCACATTGTAAAATGTTAGTCGAACAAATTTAATAAATGTTTCATTTGTTCTACCCTTTTTTCAGGAATAAATATAATAATGTGCCTATTCCAGCTATTCGTTGCAAGTTCTCGTCTTGAAATCTTTTTTTCTTATGAGCCAGCAGGAGCTTCCTTTGGTCGCTCTGCCATCTCAAGAAAAAATAAATTTCAAAATCGCGAAGCTTTTCACTTTTATCTGGGGCAAAATGTTAATTTGTTAATTTGGTTATTCGTTTATGCGATACAACCGATTAAACAAATTAACAAATAACCGATTAAACAATAATAATGACATCACAAGACGTACGTAAACAATTTCTGGATTTTTTCGCCTCAAAAGGACACTTAATCGTTCCATCAGCACCTATAGTTCTAAAAGATGACCCAACCCTGATGTTCAACAACTCAGGAATGGCACAGTTCAAAGAATATTTCCTTGGGAATGCAACACCAAAAAGCAATCGAATTGCCGATACACAAAAATGTCTTCGTGTTTCAGGAAAACATAATGATTTAGAAGACGTAGGTTTTGACACTTACCACCATACTATGTTTGAAATGCTTGGAAACTGGTCTTTTGGTGATTATTTCAAAAAAGAAGCCATCAACTGGGCTTGGCAACTTTTGACAGAAGTGTATAAAATTCCAAAAGAAAACTTATATGTTTCCGTATTTGAAGGAAATCCAGAAGAAAACGTACCATTCGATCAGGAAGCTTGGGATATTTGGAAGGAATTGATTGACGAAGACCGAATTATTCTTGGAAACAAGAAAGACAATTTCTGGGAAATGGGCGATCAAGGACCTTGTGGACCTTGCTCCGAAATCCATGTTGATTTACGCCCGGAAGCAGAAAAATTACAGGTTTCCGGAAAGAGTTTAGTAAATAATGACCATCCGCAAGTAGTGGAAATCTGGAATAACGTATTTATGGAGTTCAACCGTAAAGCTGACGGTTCTTTAGAGAAATTACCTGCACAACATGTTGATACCGGAATGGGATTTGAGCGTTTGTGTATGGCATTGCAAGGAAAAACGTCTAATTATGATACGGATGTTTTTACACCACTTATTGAAAAAGTAGAGCAAATTACAGGATTAAAATACACATCAAATTCCGTAGGGACAAGTAGCGATTTGTCCGTGCCGAATGCAGGTGAGGAAAAAACCAATATCGCTATTCGTGTAGTAGTTGATCACGTTCGTGCAGTGGCATTTGCAATTGCTGATGGACAATTGCCATCAAACACAGGTGCCGGTTATGTAATTCGTAGAATTTTACGTCGTGCAATTCGTTACGGATTTACTTTCTTGAATACAAAAGAGCCTTTTATCAATCAATTAGTTGCTGTTTTGGCCAATCAAATGGGTGAATTTTTTCCCGAAATCAAATCGCAACAACAATTAGTTACTAATGTAATTCGTGAAGAAGAAGCTTCTTTTTTGAGAACTTTGGACCAAGGATTACAATTATTAGAAAATGTGGTTGCCGATACTAAAGGAACAACCGTTTCTGGTACTAAAGCATTTGAATTATACGATACTTTCGGATTTCCAATTGACTTAACAGCACTAATTCTTAGAGAAAAAGGATTCGAACTGGACGAAGAAGGTTTTAACGCTGCGATGCAAGAACAAAAAGCGCGTTCACGTGCTGCATCTGAAGTTTCTACTGAAGATTGGTCAGTATTGATCCCTGGAAACGTAGAAACATTTGTAGGATATGATCAATCAGAAAGTGACGTAAAAATAACTCGTATCCGTAAAGTTGACAGTAAAAAAGATGGCGTTTTATACCAAATTGTTTTAGACAATACGCCATTCTATCCAGAAGGAGGAGGGCAAGTGGGTGATAAAGGAACTTTGGTTTCTGCAAATGAAACCATTGAAATCATCGATACCAAAAAAGAAAATAACCTGATTTTACATTTTACTAAGAAATTACCTGAAAATGTAAATGCTGGTTTTATTGCCAAAGTAAATCAAGATTTAAGAAGTTTGTCCTCTAGAAATCACTCAGCTACACACTTGATGCACCAAGCATTGAGAAGTATTCTTGGAACACACGTAGAGCAAAAAGGATCTTTGGTAAATCCAAACTACTTGCGTTTTGACTTTTCTCATTTTGCTAAAATGACGGAAATAGAATTGCAGCAAGTAGAGGATTTTGTAAATGCAAGAATCCAGGAACAATTACCGCTTATTGAAAGAAGAAATATTCCATTTGCGCAAGCAGTTTCAGAAGGAGCAATGGCACTTTTTGGTGAAAAATACGGTGATGAAGTCCGTGCAATTAAATTTGGTGAAAGCATGGAATTATGTGGTGGAATTCACGTAAAAAACACGGCTGAAATCTGGCATTTCAAAATCATTTCTGAAGGAGCGGTTGCAGCAGGAATTCGTCGTATTGAAGCCATTACAAGTGATGCTGTTAAAGCACATTTTGCATCGTATGAAAATACATTGAATGAAGTGAAAACTGCATTGAAAAATCCTCAAGATATTTTGAAAGCCGTACATTCGATGCAAGAAGAAAATGCTAAATTGGTGAAACAAATAGAGACTTTGGTGAAAGACAAAGTTAAAAATTTGAAAGCGAGTTTAACAGCAGAAATACAGGAAATAAACGGCATTCAATTCTTAGCGAAACAAGTGGATTTGAATCCGGAAGGAGCTAAAGATTTGGCTTATGAATTAGGGAATTTAGGGAATAATTTATTTCTTGTTTTGGCTACAGCCGACGAAGAAAAACCAATGTTGACCTGTTATGTTTCTAAAGAATTAGTTGCTGAGAAAAACCTTAATGCTGGACAGGTAGTCCGGGAATTGGGTAAATTTATTCAAGGAGGCGGCGGTGGACAACCATTTTTTGCGACAGCAGGAGGGAAGAATGTAGCTGGAATTCAGGGTGCTTTGGAAAAAGCAGTTGAGTTTGTAAAGTAAAATAATTTATTTTTTATAATTGAAAACCCTTTTAGAGCAAATGTTCTAAAAGGGTTTATTTTTTGTACGAATACTATATTGTAATGTATTCAAAAAGTATTGTTGTAGGGTTTCAAAATAGTAGTTTAACCGAAATTTAAGGTTTGTAACGATGAATTTTGTAGCTTTTCTTTTGTTTTTTTACGTTTGATTTATAATTGACCAAAAGGTTAAATAAAGACGAATTCGATTTATTTAGTATTATGAAAAAAACAAAAAATATATTTTGGGTATTATCGATTTTTTTATTGACTCTTTATTCATGTTCAAATGATACGGACGATAGTACAAAATTGCTAAATAAAGTTGTTGCTACTTCAACAGATGGAACTTCAGCAACCACTTTTTTTACTTATAATGGGAATGAAATAGTAAGTATTGATGGTGTTCAAAAACATGTTGATTTTACTTATATGGATGGTTTGATTTCTAAAATAGAAACGTTAAATAAAACAAATCAACTTATCGAAACTATAGAATATACTTATGTTGCCGGTGAATTGGTACGCGCAAAGTCTACAAATAATTATATAATAAATTACATTCATAATTCAGATGAAACGGTTTCTTATGAAAGACTGGACGTTAATTTAGGAAATCAGGAAGTAAAAATGTATCATGGAGTTTTGTATTTTCAAAATGAAAATTTAATCAAAGACGAAAGAATATTAGACAATACGGCATCAGATGTTTTGTCAAAATATATTGTAAGTTTTGATTATGATACTAAACATAATCCCTTTTATAATGTATTGGGATACAAAAAATTATTGAATTGTAATGAAGCAATCTCGTTTAATAATAGTCTAATAAGCACAGTGATTACAAGTGTTGCTAAAGACGACCAAATATCCTCTTCTGCTAAATTTTATAAAAATTCTTTTACATACGATTTAGAGAATTATCCAATTAAACAGGTTTCAGAAAATGCTGTTTCTGAGAATGGAAATACAGGTTATTTGAAATCAGAGTATTTCTACTAATAAAATCATAAGTTTATAGAAACTGGTAACCCTTTCAGAGTTTAAAACTGAAAGGGTTTCTTAATTATAGATTTTTAAATACCAATGAAAAAAGATTTAAACAGCATTTTAATTCACTTAAATTATTCAAATTTGCAGTAAATTAGTAACGATGCAATTCAGAACCCAAATTCCCATTTCTAAAAGTAATCATGCTTTAGATTACAATTCAAAGATTATGTCTTTGGGTTCTTGTTTTGCAGTGAATATGGCAGAGAAACTGGACTATTTTAAGTTTCAAAATAGCTGTAATCCGTTTGGAATTTTATTTCATCCATTGGCAATTGAGAAAATAATTGATTTTTCTGTTTCCGGAAGGCAATTCAAGGAAAACGATATTTTTTTTCATAATGAACTGTGGCATTGTTTTGATGTACATTCGGATTTGAGTAATTCAAATAAAGAGGATTTATTAGAATCTTTAAATGCAATAATCAAAGCAACAAAACAGCAATTACAAGAAGCTTCTCATATTATTATCACTTATGGTACTGCATGGATATATCGAAATATAGAAAGTGATACTATTGTCGCAAATTGCCATAAAGTACCGCAAAAGCAGTTCAATAAAGAATTACTCTCGGTTGATGAAATTCAAGAAAGTATTGTGAGAACAATTAAATTCATTCATTCTTTGAATCCCAATTGCAATATCATTTTTACAATTTCGCCTGTACGTCACCTCAAAGATGGTTTTGTTGAAAATCAATGGAGTAAAGCACATTTGATTTCTGCTATACATAGTGTTTTGAATACTGAACACTGCAAATTGAACACGGAATACTTTCCAAGCTACGAAATCATGATGGATGAACTTCGTGATTATCGGTTTTATGCTGAAGATATGTTGCATCCCAATCAGGTGGCAATCGATTATATTTGGAAACGTTTCAAGGAAAGCACAATTTCAGAAATAGCTTTTTCTACGATGGATGAAGTGGAAAGCATTCAAAAAAGTCTTTCGCACAAGCCTTTTAATCCTGATTCCAAAAGTCATCAGCAATTTTTATTGAAACTTCAAAATAAAATTGAGATCCTTCAAAAGCAATTTTATCAAATTCAATTCTAATAAAAATACGTACTTTTTCGTATTGCATTTTTTTTATAATTAATATAGATTTGTAAAGTAATAACTTTCAAATCAATTTTTTATGAAAAAAAGGCAACCACTATTTTTTATTGTAATTCTCTTTTTATTATTTTCTCCTACAGTCTTTTCTCAAAAAAAAGTATTGACAGATGAGGAAGAAGTGTCCGAAATGGTCATTAAAGAAATGGATGAGGTATTTCACTCAGAAAGTTTTTTAAAACAAAAAAACAAAAAATTTACTAAAACTTCAGGAACTATGACGATTGATGTTGGAGTGGTTCAAAACGGAAAAGTTTCTACATTCTTCAAAGTAGATAGCGACATCACAAATGCTGACTTTATCAATTTTATGTCAGATTATATTTTAGATCATAAGTTTTATTTTAAGCTCCAAAAACAACAACGTTATAAAGTTCGATACACAATAACTTTTTAAATATAATTAACTAAAAACGCAAGATTATGAAAACAAAGATTAACGAATACTTAAAAAAACCAATACAGAAAGGGATGCCTAAAAAACTAATTATTACAGTTGTATTTGCATCATTATTATTAAATGTAAATCCAGCTAATGCACAATTTGGAAAACTTTTGGATAAAGTAAAAGGGAAATCAAGTGCAGGAAAAAAAACAGGAAGTTTTGCTACTGTTTGGGAATCAGAATTTGACAACAAGGCTACTAGAATAGCGTATTGTAATAGTGAGGGTGATTATATTATTGGAACAGATGATAATTCAGCTTCGGTATTAAATAGTGAAGGAAAAGCAATTTGGAATGGAGATTACAAAAAAATCACAACAAATAATACTAATAATTCAGAAAGTCAATTTGTTATTTATAAAGAAAACGGGGGGTATTTGTTTCTTTTTGATGCTAGAAAACTAGGTACTGACAGAGTTGCGGTTATTGATATTGCAACAGGAAAAGAAATGTGGAATTCAGAATTATATCAAAATCTTATTCCAAAAGATAAGAATAAAGACCAATCTGGTTCAGACGATGGTGAACTGGAAACTGTAAAATATATTAATGAGCTGGATGCTTTTTTAATTTCTCAAAAAGCGTCAATTATTTTAGTTAAGGCAAAAACGGGAGAGAAAATATGGGAAACGAATCGTTTTAAAGGAGGTGTTGGTAAATATGTTTATGATGCTAAAAGAAATGAAATCATAATGTTGAATTTCAAACCTACGGCTTTGGGGGCATTATTTGCGGGATTTAAAAATCAATTAGTAAAAATCAATGCATCGAATGGTGATATTATTTGGGATGCTACTTTTCTTGGAACAATAGAAAAAGAATTGGTTACCAGAAGAGCTATAGTAGATTTATGGATAAAAGGAGATAAACTCTTTATGTATTTAGATGGTTTACAAGTTTATAACATAGAAAACGGTCAAAAACTTTGGGAAGCCAGATATGAAAATGACATGGCAGGGTCAAATGGAGGATTGTTAAGCGGTGGAAAAAGATCGAAAATTTATAGAACATTGGCAGATCCTTTATTTACAGACGACGCTGTTTATATTGTGATGTTAGGTACAAGAGACAGAACTAAATATATAGAAAAACATG
>JBJOQF010000297.1:0-4467 GCA_046050185.1 Bacteroidota bacterium | reverse complement strand
GTTGATTTAGCTCTTCTATCTGATAATGCTTCATTGTATTTGAAAGTTTGTCTGCTATCTGTATGGGAGCGTATATCAAGTTTCATAGTTGGATTTTGATTTAAAACATCTAGTATTTTTTCTAAATCCAATGCTGCTTCAGTTCTGATATTAGATTTATCTAAGTCGAAGTATATCATTTTTATACCAAAACATTTACCTAAATCATCGCCAACAGTTACTTTGCATTTTGCTTTTTCTAATGCTATTGGTAAATATGTTTTACCTTTTTCAGGCGCAATAGTAATTATTTGTTCTTTGGTTGTATATTCTGTTTTTTCAGCTCTTACATTATATGTTTTACCACATTGCACAGTAAAAGAATAATTACCTTTTTCATCAGAAGTAGTAGTACCCACTATATTGAATTGACTGTCGTATAAATTGATATTAGTATTTGGCAGTAATTCGGCTGTAGTTATATCTGTAATTTCACCATATAAAAGTTGTTCACAAGTTAGCCTTTTGGTTTCTAAAAATTTATAAATATCATCATAACCATGACCGCCGTCTCTATTAGATGTAAAAAATCCTCTTCTTGATTTTGTATCAATTAAATAAGCAAAATCATCTTTAGGAGAATTAACATTTTCGCCTATATTTTGAACTTCACTGAAAGTACCTTCATCATTTATTTTTGATACAAAGATATCCAGTCCTCCAAGACCAGGATGCCCGTCAGAAGCAAAATAAAGTTCATTTTCATCATTTACAAAAGGAAATGTTTCTCTACCTTCAGTATTGATTTTATTTCCTAAGTTTTCAGGATTACTATAAGTTCCGTCGTCATTTATTTTTACTTTAAATAAATCAGATTGGCCCATTGTACCAGGCATATCAGAAGCAAAATATAATGTTTTTCCATCAGGACTTAAAGTGGGATGTGCTGTACTGTAATTGTCACTGTCAAAAGGCAATTCAGTTATATTTACCCATTTGTCATTTTCTAAAGTGGCTTTGTATATTTTTATTAAAGTAACTTTATTTCCGTCTTTTCCTTTTTTATCATCAAGATAGTTATTTCGGGTAAAATACATTGTTTTTCCATCATTTGAAAAAGTAGGAGTAGATTCATGAAACTTCGAATTGACTGTTGCATCAAACTTTTTAGGAGCACTAGGAGTCATGTTGTCCCCTAAATCAGCAATATATAAATTTGTAAAATATTGATTGGTCCAAGCGTGCTTTCTTTGAGCTAAACTTCCGGTATCTCTTGCAGAAGCAAACACTATTTTGTTCTTATATATAGCGGTTCCGTAATCAGAGTATTTAGAATTAATACCAGCATCTTCTACTTGAAATCTTCCAGAATTAGCTTTTATTGCTTCTAAATAATTGGTATTTTTTTTGAAAAGTTTTCCTCGGATATCGTTTCCTGATTTTTGATTGAATAGTTCCAATATTTGATTGGCCTTATCATTTTCGCCAATGGATCTCAAAGACTGCGCATAACGATAATAATATTCCGGTTCTAAATTGGCAGTATCCATTGCAAATAATTCGCCATACCATTTAGCAGCTTTTTCCAGCTCAGCATTAAAGTAATAGGCATTACCCAATTTTTTAAACAGATCTACTGATTTATACCCTTTTTCTGCAACCCTTTCATAGGTTTTTATGGCATCTATATAGGCATAATTGTCATATTTTTTATCAGCAGTATTTACACTTGCTTTTTGGGAATAAATGTTAAAAGAAAAAACACTTACTATTGTTATGTAAAAGAGTATATTATTTTTCATAATAATTGTTTTTAGAAGAATCTTGGGGTTGTAATTTTATAGTTGTTTTTGAATTTTTTTCTCTACTATCGCCTCTGATTTTTGTTTTAATTTCACTAATATTTCATTGGCTTTATCATTTTGACCAATATATTTCAAAGACATAGCATATTGATAATAATATTCCGGTCCTAAATCAGTAGTATTCATTGCAAATAATTCACAATACCATTTTGCGGCTTTGTCTAACTCTGCGTTCTGATAATAGGAATCTCCCAGTTTTTTAAACAGATCGACTGATTTATATCCTTTTTCTACAATTCTTTCATAGGTTTTTATTACATCTACATAAGCATATTTATCATTTATTTTATCGGTTACATAAAATTTTGAATTTTGAGAATATCCTTTAAAAGAAATAATAGTTACTATTATTATGTAAAAGAGCATATTTTTTTTCATAAACTTATTTTTAGAAGAATCTAGGAGTCGTTATTTTATTATTGTTTTTGAATAATTCATAGCGCAGGAAAATTTCATGCGAACCAGAATTATAGTTGTCTAAATTAGTTGTTTCATGATCATATCCATATCCAATATACAATCCCTCAGAAACTTGAAATCCAACCATAACACTAAGCGCAGCGCTCCATCTATATGCAATTCCCACTACAAATTTGTCATTAACCATAAAATTTCCTGACATATCTAATTGAAGTGGAGTACCCTCAACTATTTTGGTTAGAACTGCGGGTTTAAATTTAATATAATTATTCAAATCAAATACATAACCAGCAATTAAGTAGTAATTAATTTTTTCTTTAAAAATAGCAACTTCATTATCGTCATACCGATTGGTTTCTATAAAGTTAGGAACTGAGAATCCAATATAAGCTTTATTTGAATGCCAGTAGACGCCAGCACCAATATTTGGGGAAAATTTATTAGTATAATCATGTAAGCTTGGATCATCATCTGCAGGATTTAATCGGGTAACGTCTAAATCAAAAAGATTAGCCGTTACTTTAATTCCAAACGAAAGTTTAAAAGTTTCTGAAGTTGGAACGGTATAAGATAAATCAGCCGAGATTGTATTCTCATGAGTAGGGCCAATTTTATCATTTACAATCGATACTCCCAATCCTAAATTACTTGTGTTGAGAGGTGTATTGATAGATACAGCATTAGTTACTGGTGCTCCTTCGAGTCCTACCCATTGTGTACGGTGTAATGCAAAAATACTTAAAGCACCTCTAGATCCTGCATAAGCTGGATTAATATTGATTGTGTTGTACATGTATTGAGTAAATTGGGCATCTTGTTGTGCAAAACTTACAATGGCTGTAAACATCAAAACGAAAGAAAATAATTTTGTTTTCATAGCAGCTGTTTATTATTTAAATTATTTATCGAATTCATTTTATGAATCCGGCAGGTCAGTTGATAAATTTGATTACTGTTTATCATTCAGGAAATTGGCTATTGGTATTATTTTATTGAACCTGAGGACAAAAAAAGTCCTCAGGTAATAAATTTAGTTTTTAGTAAGGTATAAAAAACCATCTTTTTTATTGGTTCGAGTTTTTCCGGAGTTATCAAATGAAGTATAATTTAAGATGTAATAGTAAGTTCCTGTAGGTAAACCAGATGATTGACTAATAGTTGACCTACCTTCAGAGATACCTTTAAACACTTTGCTGGTATTATTATAACCACTAGTTTCAAAAACCAATACACCCCAACGATTATAAATTTCAACCGTATTATTTGGATAACAGATAGTGTCATCGATATTATCAATAATGAAATTTTCATTGATTCCGTCCCCATTTGGCGAGAATGCATTGTGAATTAATATTGTACCACATCCCAATACTTTACAATCAAAGTTGACATTCATATTTACTATCATGCTTAAAGGGCAATCTCCACCACTGATTTTATATTCAAAAACATAATCGCCAACAGGGATATCTAGAGGGGAGAATATACTACCTTGTAAGGCACTTGCATTAACTGCGTTAGTCCAAGTCCATGTTCCGTTTGTAGAAGTACCTTGAGGTAATAAACTATTTAGATCAATGGTTGATGAGTCTGCATTACAAGCTGAACTAGCTATTGTTAGACCACCGTTAGCGACAGTTACATTTACTATTTGAACAAATTTAGACGTGTTTCCACAAACATCGGCAACATTCCATTCTCTAACAATTGAATAAGAATTTTGTGTTCTGTTAATAATATTCTCAGTAAAAACTGCAGGAGAAACTGTAGAACAATTGTCTACAAATACAAGTTCTGGTTTGGCAGGAATCGCATTGCAATTAACATCGATAGACGGACTAAATATAGTGGTAGTTGTAGGGCCAGTTGTATCTTGAACGTTAATAGTTTGACTGGCAGTAGCAGTATTTCCACAAGTGTCAGTTGCCGTCCAAGTTCGAGTTACAGAATAGGAACCTGCACATTGACCATTTGTAGTTTTATCTTCAAAAGCCAAAGTTACAGTAGAACCACAATTATCAGTTGCGGTAGCTTGAGCGAACACCGGTACTGCCGGACAAGAGACAGTTGAAGTTTCAGGTAATAAATTAATAATAGGAGCAGTTGTATCTTGAACGTTAATGGTTTGAGTTGCAGTAGCAGCATTTCTACAAGCATCAGTTGCTGTCCAAGTTCTGGTTACAGAATAGGAACCTGCACATTG
>JBJOQF010000296.1:0-6167 GCA_046050185.1 Bacteroidota bacterium | reverse complement strand
GTTCTTTATCCAATTGCAATTAATCACGAAAAATCTCATTCGGAAACATAAAATAAAAGGATACCCGTTTACTACAGTAGGCGAATATTTCAATGATTTTTATCAGAATCATTTGCCTTTTCAATTGACCAATGCCCAAAAAAGAGTTATCAAAGAAATACGAACTGACATGGGCAGCAACGCCCAAATGAACCGATTATTACAAGGCGATGTAGGTTCCGGGAAAACAATTGTGGCTTTTATGAGTATGCTTTTGGCACTTGATAATGGATTCCAAGCCTGTTTGATGGCGCCAACGGAAATTTTGGCCAATCAGCATTTTATTGGTCTATCCGAATTGGCACAAACGTTAAATATCAACATCCGAATATTAACCGGCTCTACCAAAATAGCACAACGCAGAATTATACATGAAGAACTGGAAAACGGTACGTTACACATTCTCATCGGAACGCATGCTTTACTGGAAGACAAAGTGAAATTTAAGAATTTAGGATTGGCTGTAATTGATGAGCAACACCGTTTTGGCGTAGAACAGCGCTCTAAATTGTGGCGAAAATCCACCCCTGACCCCTCCAAGGGAGGGGAAATAATTCCGCCACACGTTTTGGTAATGACTGCCACGCCTATTCCCAGAACTTTGGCTATGAGTTTATATGGCGATTTAGATATTTCAGTGATTGATGAATTGCCTCCGGGACGAAAACCGATTCAAACCGTACACCGTTTTGACAGCAACCGATTGAAGGTTTGGAAATTTCTGCGGGACGAAATCGCTTTAGGTCGCCAAATCTATATTGTGTATCCGTTGATTCAAGAATCCGAAAAAATGGATTTTAAAGATTTAATGGATGGTTACGAAAGCATTTCGAGAGATTTTCCGCTGCCAAACTATTCGATTTCAATCCTGCATGGAAAGATGAAACCAGCGGATAAAGATGCCGAAATGAAACGCTTTTCGGAAGGAAAAACGAATATTATGGTCGCCACAACCGTGATTGAAGTTGGTGTAAATGTTCCTAACGCGAGTGTAATGATTATTGAAAGTGCGGAACGGTTTGGATTGTCGCAACTGCATCAGCTTCGGGGTCGCGTAGGTCGTGGTGCGGAACAAAGTTATTGTATCCTGATGACGAGCCATAAATTAAGTTCCGACAGTAAAACCAGAATGGAAACCATGGTTCAAACCAATGATGGTTTCGAAATTGCCGAAGTTGATCTTAAGCTTCGTGGTCCGGGCGATTTAATGGGGACACAACAAAGTGGTGTACTTAATCTTCAAATTGCCGATTTAGTAAGAGACAGAGATACATTGGCATTAGCCCGAAATTATGCTTTGAAATTGCTTAAGGAAGATGCGGGAATGAAAAAACCAGAACATACCGCTTTAAGAGCTATTTTCATTGAAATGACCAAGAAGAAAAACATTTGGAATTATATTAGTTAATTCAATATACGAAGTCCATTTTTAATGGTATTTAGAATTGTAAGTTCATTTGAAAAATTCTCCAAAAATGCTTCTTTTTTCTATTATTGGTTAAACCATTTCATTTTTTAAAAGTCTTAATCATTTAATAGCAAAATGGTTTTTGTTTCCTTAAATTTGTTAATTCTAGGTTTTCTAGCTATTAATATTTGTATGTACAAACGTTAAATAAAAATTAACGTACCTATTTTTAAATTGAATATCCTAACTTTGTCAATTGTGTCAAAACGACACTTTAATAATGTTTTTATCTACCAAAATATGAAAATAAAATACCTTGTTTATACCTTATTAATTGTTGGAATTGGTGGCTTTATTGCCTATCGAATTTCGACAAACATTTCCAAAAATAATGATTCAAAAGATAAAAACGGAAAAGACAAATCCATGAATGTAAGCGGAATTGTTGCCAAACAACAATCTTTTGATAATAATTTATCACTTTCAGGATCTATTGAAGCAAATGAACAAGTAGAAATTAGAAGTGAAGTCTCGGGCATTGTTGAAAGTATTTTTTTTAATGAAGGGAGCAATGTTACTAAAGGCCAAGTACTTTTTAAAGTAAATGATTTAGAGTTAAAAGCACAATTGAGACAAATAACTACTAAAGAGGGATTAACAGCAGAGAACGAAAGAAGAGCTAAACTTTTGTTACAAAAAGAAGCCATTAGTCAAGAAGAATATGATATCGCCAGAGCTGATTTAAAATCAGCACAAGCACAAAGTCAATTGATTAAAGCACAAATTGCAAAAACATCAGTGAGAGCGCCATTTTCAGGAAAAATAGGATTGCGTTCCATTTCACCAGGTACTTATATTACTCCAACAATTTTAGTTGCAAAATTAGTTAATACAGGTAAATTGAAAATCACTTTTTCGATTCCGGAAAAATATGCTAATCAAGTAAAAACAAATACCTTTTTAACGTTTACTGTTGCCGGATCAGCTGACAAATATACAGCCAAAGTATATGCAATCGAACCTGAAGTTTCAGTTGCAACCAGGACTTTACAAGTTCGTGCCATTACCGAAAACAAAGACGGGAAATTATTACCCGGTACTTTTGCCAATGTTGAAATGCCTTTGGACATTATTAAAGATGCGATTGTAGTTCCAACTGAGGCAATTATTCCAGTTCAAAATGGGAAAAAAGTTTTTATTTCCAATAATGGTCAAGCCAAAGAAGTTATGGTGGAAACTGCCTTGCGAACTGACGCAACAATTCTGGTACTTTCTGGTTTAAAAGCTGGCGATACCGTTATAACAACTGGTGTAATGTCATTAAAAGACGAAACACCGGTAAAAGTGAAAGTGAAGTAATGATTTATAAACATGAGTTATAAATTTTTATCCCTAAAATAAAAATCATAATTCAGAACCACTAATTTATAATTCAGAACTACTAATTTATAATTCAAAAAATGAGTTTATCTACTACAAGTATAAGAAGACCAGTTTTAACTATCGTTATTAATTTAGCAATTGTATTGTTTGGAATTATTGGTTATAGTTTTCTTGGTGTAAGAGAATTTCCTTCGATTGATCCTGCTCAAATTTCAATTCGTACTAATTATGCCGGAGCAAATTCTGACATTATTGAATCCCAAATTACTGAACCGCTCGAAAAAGCAATTAATTCAATTGACGGAATTCGAAACGTAACGTCATCGAGTATCCAGGGAAGCAGTAATATTACAGTTGAATTTAATTTAAATAAAAATCTCGAAGAAGCGGCTAACGATGTTCGTGATAAAGTTTCTCAAGCTGTACGTAGTTTGCCACAAGATATTGATGCGCCACCCGTAGTTTCTAAGGCTGATGCCAATGGGGAAGCGATTATTTCAATGACGGTTCAAAGTGATACCCGAAATGCATTGGAACTTAGTGATTATGCCGAAAACGTAATTTCACAACGACTGGAAACAATTCCTGGCGTAAGTGGTGTTCAAATTTGGGGACAAAAAAGATATGCCATGCGTTTGTGGATTGACCCTGTAAAATTGGCATCTTACGGCTGTACAGTTTCAGAAGTAAGAGAGGCCCTAAATAAACAAAATGTAGAATTACCTTCGGGAAAATTGACAGGAAATAATACCGAACTTACGGTAAAAACAGTTGGGAATTTATCCACTCCTGAAGAATTCAACAATATTATCATTCGTTCCGAAGGAGAAAAAATTGTTCGATTTAGTGACATTGGTTCCGCTACATTAGGGCCTGAAAACATAGAAACCAAAATGACCCAATCCGGAACACCATTAGTGGGTGTTGCAATTGTACCGCTTCCGGGGGCAAATTATTTAGATATTTCAAAAGAATTTTACAAAGAATTTGAAATTTTAAAAAAGGACTTACCTAAAGACATGCATTTAAACATTGCCTTGGACACCACCGTTTTTGTTAAAAAATCGGTTATTGAAGTGGCCGAAACTTTGGGGATTTCAATAATCCTGGTGATTTTAATTATTTATTTATTTTTCAGGGATTGGGCCATTGCTTTTAGACCATTAATTGATATTCCCGTTTCGTTAATTGCTACTTTCTTTATTATGTGGCTTTTTGGATTTTCAATAAATGTACTGACTTTACTGGCAATTGTTTTAGCAACAGGTTTAGTTGTTGATGATGGAATTGTCGTCACCGAGAATATTTACAAAAAAGTGGAAGAAGGAATGTCACCAATTGAAGCGGCAATAAAAGGTTCTAACGAAATATTTTTTGCTGTAATATCCATTTCTATAACCTTAGCAGCTGTATTTCTTCCGGTTATTTTCCTAGAAGGGTTTGTTGGGAGATTGTTTAGGGAATTTGGTGTTGTTATTGGTGCTGCCGTATTAATATCTGCTTTTGTTTCATTAACATTAACACCAATGTTGAATGCCTATTTGATGAAAGGCGGAGAACAAAAAAAATCGAAATTTTATATTTTAACCGAGCCTTATTTTTTGAAACTTAATACTACTTATGCTGATGCCCTGCAACGGTTCATGAAAAAGAAATGGTTGAGTTTCCCTATATTGATTGCCTGTTTTGGATTAATCTACTTATTTTTTAATTTAATTCAAAAAGAAACAGCTCCTTATGATGACCGAAGTGGTTTAATGATGAGCATAACTACTCCTGAAGGTGCATCGTATGAATATACGGATCGATTTATGCAAGAGCTTTCTCAATTAATAGATGATTCTATTCCTGAAAAAAGGGTAGCCTTAATTATTACTTCTCCCGGGTTTGGTGCATCAACAGTAAATAGTGGTCGAATTAGAGTTTCTTTGACTGAACCAAATGAAAGAAAAGCTTCTCAAAAAGAGATTGCTGAAAAATTGACCAAATTGACCAAAAAATATACTGAAGCAAAAACTTCAGTGATAGAACAACCTACTATTGCAGTAAACAGACGTGGTGGTTTACCTATTCAATATATTATTCAAGCACCAAACTTTGAGAAATTAAGAGAAAAAATCCCTTTGTTTATGGATGAAGCTGCAAAAAATGAAACTTTTGCAGTTACTGATGTAAATCTGAAATTCAACAAACCAGAAATCAACGTAACCATCAATCGTGAAAAAGCGGAAAGCTTGGGAATTTCAGTTATTGATATTGCTCAAACATTACAACTTTCATTAAGTGGTCAACGTTTTGGTTACTTTATGAGAAATGGAAAGCAATACCAAGTCATTGGACAATTTGACCAAAAAGACCGTTCAAAACCATTAGATTTAACTTCGATGTTTGTCAAAAATAATAAAGGCGAATTAATCCAAATGGATAATGTGGTAACAATTGAAGAACAAAGTAATCCACCGCAATTGTATCATAATAATAGATATATGTCGGCAACAGTTTCTGCAGGTCTCGCTCCAGGCAAAAGTATCAGCGATGGAATTGATGCCATGAATGAGATAAAAGCGAAAGTTTTAGACGACACTTTCACTACCGATTTAGGTGGAGAATCCAGAGATTTTGTTGAAAGTAGTTCTAATACTTCTTTCGCATTTGGATTAGCTTTATTATTAATATTTTTGATTTTAGCAGCACAATTTGAAAGTTTCATTGATCCATTTATTATTATTTTAACGGTACCAATGGCAGTTGCCGGAGCATTATTCTCCTTATGGTTGTTTAACCAAACCTGGAATATTTTTAGCCAGATTGGAACAGTAATGTTAATTGGTTTGGTAACCAAAAATGGAATTCTGATTATCGAATTTGCAAATCAGCTACGAGAACAGGGAAAATCTAAAATGGATTCTATTTTAGAAGCTTCAGAAGCAAGGCTTCGTCCAATTTTAATGACAAGTTTAGCTATTTCATTAGGTGCATTACCTATTGCTATGTCGCTTGGTGCTGCTTCAACAAGTAGAATCGGAATGGGAGTTGTAATCGTTGGCGGAACTATTTTCTCTTTGGTTTTAACTTTATTTGTAATCCCAGCCATGTATTTAATGTGGTCAAAAGCAAGAAAACATTATCCTGAATTTGATCACATCGAAGAATATGAAAAAGAAAGTAAGTAACATGACGAATTCAAAAAACATATTTAAAAGCCTGATTTTATTTTTCTTTTGTATTGTCAAAACCAATGCTCAAGAAGTCTTAACTATTGAAGATGCTGTAAAAATTGCATTAGAAAACAATTACGAAATCAAAATTGCAACAAACGATTTACTGATTGATAAAA
>JBJOQF010000295.1:0-6551 GCA_046050185.1 Bacteroidota bacterium | reverse complement strand
TCCGGACAAGGAATTAATTGTATGGTCGTAAAATACAGAACCAACAGAAAAGATGCAAAAGGGGAGTTTATTATTCCGATGGATGATTATAAAGGAGCCATTTATCAGGATGCCAGAACAGGTATTTTAAAAATGAAAGAATTGGCAGAAAGCCTAAAAATAGACAAAGATAAAATCGGAATTCTTGGTTTTTCTGCTGGAGGCTGGTTAAGCGAACGCATCGCCATCAAATCAACCGAAAACAAAGAGATAGTAGATTGGAAACCTGCATTCGTTGGTTTAATTTATCACGGCAATACGCTCAGTAACTTTAAAAAAATTGACAATATCTCGGCTTTACCTCCCGTTTTTATGGCTATAGCTCGGGATGATAAAAAAATGCCAATGAAAGAAATTATTCCTGGTTTGTCAGCAATAGTGGCCGAAGTGAATCATTCGGAACTACATATCTATTCCAAGGGTGATCACGGTTTTGGGTTGGGGTATGACAAGGGGCACTCTGTATCTCAATGGAAAAATAGTTTCTATGACTGGTTATTGGATATTTACAATAAATAAAAAACAAATGTCCCGATCGATTCCTATGATTTTACCAAATAAAAATTTACAAAAATTTAGTTATTTTTATATTCCTATAACGTTACTAAAAACTAAAAAATGGAAATAAATTGGATTATCATAGCTGTAGTTTTGGTTTGCGCCATTGTTTTGATTTTATACTTGATTAAAAAGAATCAAAAGGATAAAAAAGACGTAACCAAATTTTTTAATACGGATACTACAATTAGAAAGGAATCAGAACTAGATGAAGAGGAGGAATACTGATTGGTATTATTTTTAGCTACAATTCTAAGTGTATAGGAATAATTTTAAACAGATTGTTTAGATATGTGAACGATTCGATAAATCATTTTTTTTATAAAGATTGGTAAATTAACCACATGTACAAATTCTCCAATTTTATAATCAAAATATAAATCATAGTTAAAATATTTTTTTAATGTAAAACAAAACGATTTTATCATAATTTTATACTTTTATCAAACCAAACCAAATTATTTATGAAATCGAATAAAATCAGCAACTTTTTTTTAAGTATAGCTTTGTTTTCTGTTACTGTTGCTATGGCGCAACATGATTATGTAGATACACCTCCAGCAGTATCACCAATGCCCATGAAACCTGAAATGACTGAAATATGGGAACCACAAGTAAAAGTAATTACTCCTGCTAAAAAGATAGGAGATGCACCCTCGGATGCGATTGTTTTATTTGACGGTAAAAATTTAGATCAATGGGTAAGCCAAAAAGATATTACAAAGCCAGCTCCTTGGAAAATAGTGAATAATGAATATATGGAAGTTGTAGATGGTTCTGGAGCGATTCAGACAAAAATGCAATTTGGAGATTGTCAATTGCATGTGGAATGGAGTGCACCAGATGTAGTTGTTGATGGAGGGCAATGGAGAGGAAACAGTGGTATATTTTTACAAAACAGATACGAAGTTCAAGTATTGGATTCCTATAATAACAGAACTTATAGCAATGGTCAAGCCGGAAGTATTTATAAAGATGTACCGCCATTAGTGAATGCCATGAAAACGCCTTTAGAATGGAATACTTACGATATTATCTATTCAGCTCCACGATTTAAAACTGATGGAAAATTAGATGCACCTGCAAGAATAACGGTCTTGCATAATGGAGTTTTAGTTCAAAACAATTCGACTATCAATGGATTAACTCTTTATATAGGTTTACACAATTATCCTTCAGCACATGGTGAAGATGTAATTGCGTTACAAGAACATGGTTGTAAAACCCAATTCAAAAATATCTGGATTAGAAAACTTTAAAAAGAATGAAAGGAGAGCTAAAAACTCTCCTTTTTTTGTGTTTGGTTAATTAAAATGTTTGTCTTAATAAATTAAAAATCACCTTAATAAAACGAATCTGTTTTAAAGTCTAATTTCCTTATATTTGTTGACCAAAAAAAAGTTATAGTGAGTCAAATCAATAAGCTAAAAATATTTAATGACCCAATTTATGGGTTTATTACTATCCCCAATGCCTTAATTTACGATTTAGTTCAGCATCCTTATTTTCAACGCTTGCGCCGTATTTCCCAAATGGGTTTGTCGTACTTGGTTTATCCAGGAGCAAATCACACTCGTTTTCATCATGCCTTAGGTTGTATGCACTTGATGCAAAAAGCGGTTGATGTATTGCGTTTCAAAGGTGTTTCAATTTCTCCAGAAGAAGAAAACGCATTGTATATTGCTATTTTATTACATGATATAGGTCATGGGCCATTTTCACATGCGATGGAAAAAAGCATTGTTGAAGATGTACATCATGAAGAAATATCATTGCTTTTTATGAATCAATTAAATTTGGAATTTGGCGGTCAGCTGAGTTTAGCAATTCAGGTTTTTAAAGGTGAATATGATAGAAAATTCATGTTGCAATTGATTTCCAGCCAATTGGACATGGATCGAATGGATTATCTGAAACGAGATAGTTTTTATTCGGGTGTGGCAGAAGGAAATGTGAATTCAGAGCGACTGATTCAAATGATGAATGTGGTGGATGATTTCTTAGTAATTGAAGAAAAAGGAATTTATTCTGTAGAGAAGTTTCTGATGTCAAGGCGCTTAATGTATTGGCAGGCGTATTTACATAAAACGAGTTTAGTAGCAGAGTTAATTTTGACGAAAGTCTTAAAACGCGCCAAAGAATTGACATTAAAAGGAGTTCAATTGCCTTGTAGCGAGCCGTTACTTTTTTTTATGCAAAATAGGGTTACCTTAGATACTTTTGATACTGAAAATTTAGATTTATTTTCTCAATTAGATGATTTCGATATCATCAGTGCTTTGAAATCTTGGCAAAAACAGGATGATTTTATATTGTCATCATTGAGTAAAATGATTGTCAACCGTGATTTATTAAAAATAAAATTAACCAGTGAAAAAGTTGATATTGAAGAGTTACAACCTTTAAAGGAACGCTTTGCAGAGGAAAATAATATTTCATTATTAGAGGCTAATTATTTTATATTTAAAGGAAAAATAAAAAATCAAGCTTACAGTAAAGAAGCCGAACCGATACGAATTTTGAAAAAAGACAGAACAATTGAAGATGTTATTGAATCTTCGGATCAGCTGAATTTAAAATCATTATCTAAATTGGTAACCAAGTATTATATATGTTTCCCAAAACAACTTGTATAAAATGAACATTTAAAATCTATTTTTTATATTTTTGTCGCAATGAAATTTACAGCAGAACAAATAGCGGGAATATTAGATGGCGAAGTTGTAGGGAATCCTATGGCTGAAGTTTCTAGATTGTCAAAAATAGAAGAGGGAGTTGAAGGATCGCTCACTTTTTTGTCAAATCCCAAATACCAAAATTATATTTATTCTACAAAAGCCTCTGTTACAATTGTTAACAGTACTTTTTCCTCTGACACGCCTCTTAGCACCACATTAATAAAAGTTGAAGATGCTTATGCTTCATTTACTAAGTTACTGGAATTTTACAATCAGGTTAAATTAAATAAAAGTGGGATAGAACAACCTTCATTTATTTCCGAAAATGTAAAATTTGGAGATAATTTATATTTGGGAAGTTTTAGTTACATAGGACAGCATGTGATTTTAGGTGAAAATGTAAAAGTATACCCTAATTGTTTCATTGGTGATAATGTAGTAATAGGAAACAATGTGGTGTTATTTGCTGGTGCAAAAATTTATTCAGAGACAATTATTGGAAATAATTGCACAATTCATTCCGGAGCTATTATAGGAGCTGATGGTTTTGGTTTTGCACCAAATCCTGACGGTACCTATACTAAAATTCCACAAATAGGAAATGTGATTATTGAAGATAATGTTGATATAGGCTCCTGTACTACAATTGACAGAGCTACAATGGGTTCAACAATTATAAGAAAAGGAGTAAAGCTTGATAATCAAATTCAGATTGCCCATAATGTCGAAATTGGTGAGAATACTGTAATTGCTGCTCAAGCGGGTGTTGCAGGTTCAACAAAAATTGGCAAGAATTGTAAGATTGGTGGTCAGGTAGGGATCTCCGGACATTTGAATATTGGTAATAATGTTCGAATTCAAGCTCAATCTGGTGTAGGAAGAAATATAAAAGATGATGAAATCTTGCAAGGAAGCCCTACATTTGGATACAATGATTTTAGTAAATCCTATGTTCATTTCAAGAATTTACCTAAAATTGTTGCAGAAATAGAAGAATTAAAAAAACAAATATCAAACCAAAAAAATGGAAAAAATGGTTAAACAGCAGACCATCAAAACAGAAATCTCACTAACTGGAGTTGGATTACACACAGGAAAAGAAGTTAAAATGACTTTTAAGCCTGCTCCAGTAAATAATGGTTTTACTTTTGTTAGAGTAGATCTGGAAGGACAACCTGTTATTGAAGCTGATGCAAATTATGTTGTAAATACACAAAGAGGGACTAATTTAGAAAAATTAGGAGTTAAAATTCAAACCCCTGAACATGTTTTAGCAGCATTAATTGGTTGCGATTTAGACAATGTTATCATTGAATTAAACGCTTCAGAGCTTCCAATAATGGATGGTTCGTCAAAATATTTTGTTGAAGCCCTTGAAAAAGCAGGAATCGAAGAGCAAAATACCAAAAGAAATGTTTATGTGGTGAAAGAAGTTATTTCTTTTACTGATGAAGCAACAGGGAGTGAGATTTTAGTAATGCCAAGTGATCATTATTCAGTTACTGCAATGGTTGATTTTGGAACTAAAATTTTAGGAACCCAAAATGCTAACATGAAAAATATTTCAGAATTTAAAACTGAAATATCTGAATCCAGAACATTTAGCTTTTTACATGAACTAGAATCATTGTTAGAAAACGGCTTAATAAAAGGTGGGGATTTAAATAATGCAATCGTATATGTTGATAAAGAAATATCGGCAGCTACTATGGAGAATTTAAAAGTTGCTTTTGGAAAAGACGAATTAACGGTTAAGCCTAACGGTATTTTAGACAATCTTACTTTGCATTATCCAAATGAAGCTGCAAGACATAAATTACTAGATGTAGTGGGCGATTTAGCTTTGATTGGAACAAGAATACAAGGTAAAGTAATTGCCAATAAGCCGGGTCATTTTGTAAATACTCAATTTGCCAAAAAAATGGCGAAAATTATAAAAATAGAACAAAGAAATTATGTTCCTGTTTATGATTTAAATCTAGAGCCTTTAATGGACATTCACAAGATTATGGCTGTTCTTCCTCATAGACCTCCATTTTTATTGATTGATCGAATCATTGAAATGTCTGAAAGTCATGTTGTAGGGATGAAAAATGTTACAATGAATGAAAATTTCTTTGTTGGACATTTCCCGGAAGCTCCAGTTATGCCGGGTGTTTTAATTGTTGAAGCGATGGCTCAAACAGGTGGGATTTTAGTATTAAGTACGGTGCCAGATCCTGAGAACTATTTGACTTTCTTTATGAAAATTGATAAGGTTAAGTTCAAACATAAAGTACTCCCAGGTGATACTTTAATTTTTAAATGTGATTTAATAACACCTATCAGAAGAGGAATTTGTCATATGCAAGCGAATGCTTATGCAAATGGTAAACTAGTTGCTGAAGCGGAATTAATGGCCCAAATTGCGAGAAAACAATAATTTTTGTTGCTTTGGTTAATCGATAATTCGATTAATCGATTAAACAGTTAAACGATTAAACTAAACACATGAATCAACCATTAGCTTATGTTCATCCCGGTGCAAAAATCGCAAAAAATGTGGTTATTGAACCTTTCACAACTATTCACAATAATGTAATTATTGGAGATGGAACTTGGATAGGTTCAAATGTTACCATCATGGAAGGCGCAAGAATTGGGAAAAATTGTAATATATTCCCTGGTGCAGTAATCTCAGCAGTTCCGCAAGATTTGAAATTTGGAGGCGAAGATTCTTTAGCTATTATTGGAGATAATTGTACAATTAGAGAATGTGTAACCATCAACAGAGGGACAATAGCATCCGGACAAACTACATTAGGTAATAATTGTTTGGTAATGGCAACAGCGCACATAGCTCACGATTGTCACATAGGTGATAATGCAATTATTGTAAACGGTGTTGCTTTGGCTGGTCACGTTACTGTAGGTAATTTTGCAGTTATTGGAGGCTTGGCAGCAATTCATCAATTTATTAGTATAGGAGATCATGCGATGATATCTGGTGGTTCTTTGGTAAGAAAAGATGTTCCGCCTTATACTAAAGCGGCTAAAGAACCTTTATCGTATGTTGGAATTAATTCAGTTGGATTAAGAAGACGTGGTTTTACAACTGAAAAGATCAGAGAAATCCAGGATATCTATAGAATTTTGTATCAGAAAAATTATAATACTTCTCAGGCTTTAGATATTATTGAAGCAGAGATGGAAGCAACAACGGAAAGAGATGAAATTATTGATTTTATCAGAAATTCATCAAGAGGAATAATGAAAGGATATTCAGGGAATTATTAA
>JBJOQF010000294.1:0-4427 GCA_046050185.1 Bacteroidota bacterium | reverse complement strand
TTTAGAGCCGGCGGAGGGACTCGAACCCACGACCTGCTGATTACAAATCAGCTGCTCTAGCCAACTGAGCTACGCTGGCAATATCAATAAAAAAGTCCGCTATTTCTAACGGACTGCAAATGTAGAGATTTTATCTCTCAATCAAAACTTTTTTTTAAAAAAATTTATATTAAATGTGCGAACTTATTTTTTCTTTCCTTTTTACCAACAATCGTTCTAAAGATTCCGCACAAAGCTCCACCGCTTCTTCAAAAACTTTACACTGCTTTTTAACAACAAAATCATCTCCAGGAACATTAATTTTTATCTCAGCAATTTTGTTCTCTTTATCACTTGTCTTCTCAACTTTTAAAAAAACATCGGCCGATACCACTTTATCGTAATATTTTTCTAATTTGTCCATTCTCTCTTGAACAAAATCAACTAGCTTTCTGTCAACAGTAAAGTTAACTGCTTGAACATTTACCTTCATAATCTTTTTTTTTAATAGTTAAACATTTTTAAATTATTTTAAATTCCTAGGATGCGCATCTTCATATACTTTTTTTAGTTCTAATAAACTGCTGTGCGTATATATTTGAGTTGATGCCAAACTAGAATGTCCTAATAACTCTTTCACAGAATTCAAATTAGCTCCATTATTTAACAAATGAGTAGCAAAGGTATGCCGCAATATATGTGGACTTTTTTTTACTTTCTCGGAGACAGTACTAAAGTATGAATTTATTAATCGATACACAAAGGAATTATTTAATTTTAACCCTTTTTTTGTTAGAAAAAAACAATCAACATCTTCTATCGACAGCAAAGAAGAACGCTCCTTTAAATATAAAGAAAACTGACGTGTAATTATAGGCAAAACTGGTAATATTCGTTCCTTATTCCTTTTCCCCAGCACTTTGATTGTACCGTCAGATAAATTGACATTAACCACTTTTAAATAAATCAACTCCGTTCTTCGTATACCAGTAGTGTAAAACAAATCAACTATTAGCTTATTTCTTATTTCCTCAAAACCTACTGGGTTTTGCATGTGAGTCAACGCATCTTCAACTTCTTTTTCAGAAAACGGAATTTGCAATATCTTAGGAGCCTTTAGCGCTTTATGCTTCAATAGCGGACTAACTTCAATTTGTTTTGTTTTTAATAGAAATTTATAAAATGCTTTTAAGGATGCAATTTTTCTATTAACTGAGGCATTTGATATATCATTATCAACAAGAAAAACAATCCAAGCCCTAATTTGACTATAATTGACTTGCTCAACATGCTCTTGGTCAAAATGAATTGCATTGAATGATTCGAAAGAAATAATATCATTACAATATGCAGTTACGGTATGTGAAGAATATTTTTTCTCCAACTGCAGATAATCCCGAAATGCATCTTTATTAGTAGCCATAAAAAAAACCGTTAGCATCAAAGTTATAAAACTTTAATGACTAACGGTATTTTATTTTAATAGATATTGACTAACTCTCTAAGTTATCTCTCATATTTTGGATATAAGCCGCTTTTTGAATTTTGATTCTATTTGTAACTGAAGGCTTAATAAAAGCAGTACGTGCTCTTAATTGACGAACAGTTCCTGTTTTATCAAATTTTCTTTTGTAACGTTTTAACGCTCTATCGATATTTTCTCCGTCTTTAATTGGTATAATTAACATAATATAGACACCCCCTTTCTTTAAGTGTGCAAAAGTAAACAAACTTTTGAATTATGAATTATGAATTATGAATTATTTTGAAGAAGAAAATAGAATAAAGAAAAATTAAAGATAGATAGAATCGAAAAAGCCATGTTACAATTTCTTGCTTCTTGACTCTTTTCTCTATATTCTATACTCTTTTACCCTTTCAAAATATTTCTGGAAATCACTATTTTTTGGATTTCAGTGGTTCCTTCACCAATGGTACATAATTTAGAATCTCTATAGAATTTCTCCACTGGATAATCTTTAGTATAACCATATCCACCGTGAATTTGCACCGCTTCATTCGCTACTTTTACACAAACCTCTGAAGCATACATTTTAGCCATAGCCCCCATCGTGGTAACTGGTTTGTGTTGTTGTTTTAAGAAAGCCGCTTTGTGCAGCAACAATTCCGAAGCTTCAATTTCAGTTGCCATATCAGCTAACTTGAATGAAATTCCTTGAAATTCACAAATTGGTTGTCCAAACTGATGCCTTTCTTTAGAATATTTCAATGCTGCTTCATACGCTCCTTTGGCAATTCCAAGTGCCAATGCTCCAATAGAAATCCTTCCGCCATCCAAAATTTTCATCGCTTGAATAAATCCTTGCCCTACTTCCCCTAATCTATTAACATCTGGAACCCTGCAATTATCAAATATCAATTCAGCAGTTTCGCTGGCGCGCATCCCTAATTTATTTTCTTTTTTTCCTGAGGCAAAACCTGGCATTCCTTTTTCGAACACAAAAGCAGTCATTCCTTTTGAATCTCCTTTTTCACCTGTACGCGCTATTACTACAGCAATATCACCTGAAACAGCATGTGTAATGAAATTCTTAGCACCATTTACAATCCAATAATCTCCATCTTTTTTTGCAGTAGTATTCATTCCGCCAGCATCTGAACCAGTATTGTGCTCTGTTAATCCCCAAGCGCCTATATACTCAGCGGTAGCTAGTTTAGGAACCCATCGTTTTTTTTGCTCTTCGTTTCCAAAGGTCAAAATATGATTCGTACATAAAGAATTATGTGCCGCAACAGATAATCCTATTGATGGATCTACTTTTGATATTTCTTCTACAATAGTGATATATTCATGATATCCCAATCCAGAACCACCAAGTTCTTCCGGTACTAAAACACCCATAAAACCCATTTCACCTAATTTTTTAAACAATGGCACAGGAAATGTTTGTGCTTCATCCCACTCCATTATATTCGGACGAATTTCTTTTTCAGCAAAATCTCTTATAGATTGTGCAATCATAGATTGCGTTTCATTGTAATCAAAGTTCATTATGACAGTGTTTTATTTTAAAAGTTCAAATATAAGCCAATTACATTTGCCTTATCAACAGGAAATCCCTTAATTTTTGTTAAATCCTCAATATTCTTAATATTTCCTATCATGCTTCTGTAAGTCACAATTTCTTTAGCCAAAGCATATCTGAAATAATAAAACTGAGAAAGCTCTTTTAGAGAAGCATTATTAACGTCTATCTTTTTAAAATTTGGCAGTACTGAAATTTTAAAATGAGCATTCAAATTTTCAATGACTTCAGGCGATAACCCCCAAACATCTTTCATTTGTTCCATTGAAACAAACCCTCCTAAGCTTTCTTTTTGTTTTAAAATTCGAAGTGATATGGCCTCACCTATTCCATAAATTTTCATCAAATCTTCCTTGGTAGCCAAATTGATATCGATTAAAACAATTTTTTCCTTTTTGGAGAAAGCCTGATTTTGATAATTTTTATTCGCTTTAAATCCTTTTTTATTGTTTACCCAATCTGGAAATTTAAAAAAAGGAGCAATCGCATTTAATAATGAATCCGAAACTTTAGTCACGTTTTGAAATTCTTCTGAAGAGTTGACATATTTATTTTCTTTTCTAAAAGCCAACAAGCGATCAATTTCCTGAACTGACATTCCTAGTTTATATCCTTTATAATCTGTAATAAAATTAGGATTGAAAGGATATATTTTAGGGAAAGCCTTAGAGTTATCAGTTTTCATGGAATCAATTTGAGATTGCAGTGAAAGCCATTTTTGTTGCTCTGGATAATTTTTTACTACAGCCCTAAAATCAACAAAAAAACAAACTAGTTGCAAAACAATGATAATCGTAAATAATAAAAACACACCTGTACGTTGTTCCCGAGTGAACTTAAAATAAGTGAGAATTGTTTTATAACCCATCTAATGATTTCGTGTTTATTTATTTAAATAAGGAATCCTAAAATTATAAATTAAATCAAGACTGATTGATTTCTAAAGAAAAAATATTCTAAGAAAGAGAACATTTATTTTATAAACAACCTAATTATTCGACATCGATAGATTCAACATTAAGATTTTTCTATAGAATAAACCCCAAAAAGAGTGATAGATTGTTTTTTTATAACTTAAAACCGAATTATTGTTTTTATTTTTTATAAAAAAGAATACATTTGGAACTTAATAACAAAAAAAAACATAAAATATGTCTATTTGGAAAAGAAAACCATTAGCTCAGCTTTTAGCAGAGGCCGCTGATTCTGAAAAGGGATTAAAAAGGACGCTTACCGCTTGGTCGTTAATCGCATTAGGAATTGGTGCCATTATTGGTGCTGGATTATTTGTAAGAACTGCAATGGCTGCTTCACAAAATGCTGGTCCGTCAGTAACAATAGCATTTATTGTTGCAGCAATTGGATGTGCCTTGGCAGGATTATGTTATGCCGAACTTTCTT
>JBJOQF010000293.1:0-33322 GCA_046050185.1 Bacteroidota bacterium | reverse complement strand
ATATTAGAAAACAATACCATACCGTTGTTTTGCCTTTGTACCAAGGATTTATTGACGAAGAAAACCAAATCACTTGTTATACAGACCATCAAATTTTTGAACGCTACCATAAATTCAGCATCAAAAACGGTTATTCGAAAAAACAGAATATCACTTTAAAAGAATTGACGACCTTATCCGTTGGTGATTATGTGACGCATATCGATCACGGAATTGGACGTTTTGGGGGATTACAAAAAATACAGGTTGAAGGGAAAACACAAGAAGCCATCAAACTCGTTTATGCCGATAATGATATTGTGTATGTAAGTATTCATTCGCTGCACAAAATTTCAAAATACAACGGAAAAGACGGAACACCACCCAAAATTTACAAATTGGGTTCGAATGCCTGGAAGATTTTAAAACAAAAAACCAAGGCACGCGTCAAACATATTGCATTCAATTTGATACAGTTGTATGCCAAAAGAAGACTCGAAAAAGGATTCCAGTTTGCGCCTGACAGTTATTTACAGAATGAACTGGAAAGTTCGTTCATTTACGAAGATACCCCAGACCAAACCAAATCAACGGCAGAAGTAAAAGCCGATATGGAAAGTGATCGTCCAATGGATCGCTTGGTTTGTGGGGATGTGGGTTTTGGTAAAACCGAAGTTGCCATTCGTGCGGCTTTCAAGGCAGTAGACAATAGTAAACAAGTGGCAATTTTGGTTCCCACAACTATTTTGGCATACCAACATTATAGAACTTTTACGGAACGATTGAAAGACATGCCGGTTTCTGTTGGGTATCTAAACCGTTTCAGAACGGCCAAACAAAAAGCGGAAACGCTAAAATTATTGGCCGAAGGAAAACTCGATATTGTGATTGGAACACACCAATTGGTCAACAAAAATGTTGTTTTCAAAGATTTGGGATTGTTGATTGTGGACGAGGAGCAAAAATTTGGCGTCAACGTAAAAGACAAACTCAAAACCATTGCTGCCAATGTAGATACACTGACATTGACAGCAACGCCAATTCCGAGAACCTTGCAGTTTTCATTAATGGCAGCACGCGATTTATCCGTGATTACAACGCCGCCGCCCAATCGTTATCCTATTGAAACGAATGTAGTTGGTTTTAGTGAAGAGTTGATTCGGGATGCGATTTCGTATGAAATTCAGCGCAACGGGCAAGTCTTTTTTATCAATAACAGAATAGAAAACATCAAAGAAGTTGCCGGAATGATTCAGCGTTTGGTTCCAAATGCCAGAGTTGGAATTGGTCACGGTCAAATGGACGGAAAAAAACTGGAAGAATTGATGCTGGCTTTTATGAACGGAGAATTTGATGTTTTGGTGGCAACAACCATCATCGAAAGCGGTTTGGATGTTCCCAATGCGAATACTATTTTCATCAATAACGCGAATAATTTCGGTTTGTCTGATTTGCATCAAATGCGGGGTCGGGTAGGACGTAGCAATAAGAAAGCGTTTTGCTATTTTATTTGTCCTCCGTATTCAGCCATGACGGATGATGCCAGAAAACGAATCCAGGCTTTGGAACAATTCAGTGAATTGGGAAGCGGATTTAATATTGCGATGAAAGATTTAGAGATTCGTGGTGCCGGGGATTTATTAGGAGGTGAACAAAGTGGTTTCATTAATGAAATTGGTTTTGATACGTACCAAAAAATCATGAATGAGGCTATTGATGAATTGAAAGAAAATGAATTCAAGGATTTGTATCCTGAGGAAAATAATTTGGAAACCAAAGAATACGTCAAAGACCTGCAAATCGATACGGATTTTGAGTTGTTGTTTTCGGACGAATACATCAATAATGTTTCGGAACGATTGAGTTTGTACAATGAATTGGGCGGTGTAAAAAACGAAGAAGAACTCATTATTTTCCAGAATAAATTGATTGACCGTTTTGGTCCTTTGCCCCCACGAGCGAATGCATTAATGAATAGTATTCGTATCAAATGGATTGCTACCCGCATTGGAATCGAGAAACTAGTGATGAAACAAGGTAAGATGATTGGGTACTTTGTATCGGATCAACAATCGGATTATTACCAGTCGAATCGTTTTCATCAGGTGTTACAATTTGTGCAAACACATAGTTCTATTTGTAAAATGAAAGAAAAACAAACGCCGGCTGGTTTAAGGCTTTTGTTGACTTTTGACAATGTGAAGAATACTAGAACAGCATTAGAATTGATGGAGTTGTTGGGAAGATGATTTTGATTTTAAAGAAAAGTTATTCAATAATTAAATCTTCAATTTCATCTAAATTCTGGTTTAAAGAATGATAATATTTGAAGTTTATAAACCATTAAAGGATTCAAACAAAGTAGAAGTACTTTTAATTGGCTGGAACAGTTATTTAATGGTTTAAAAGTGGTTTTTTTCTTCATTGGTTTTTGGTTAATTTTTTACATAAACTTTAATAAAGGGCAGTTGTAATGAGGATTTGTTTCTCTGTTGTCTAAATATCATTATGTTTAAAACCAAAGATTTACAAAAGGTAAAAATTATTTGACTCCTTTTTTTGAAGTTATAATGATTTATGCAATGTGAAATTTTGTAATTATTACGAAGTTCCAGTTTGATGAAAAATTAGTTTTAAAAAGATAAAAAAAAACACCTCGTGAGAGGTGTTTAAAACAAAACCCAAATTATATTTAAAACTTATATTGTAATAAAATCTCATTTGTATTTTTAGCACTGGCCATCGTTGAAATTGTGCTCATTTCATATGCATATCCGATGATGAATTTCTTGTTAAAAATAAAATTAGCCATTGCTGCATACGCTTTATCTGTTCGATACAATGCCCCAACTTCAAAATTATTTTGTATTTGTAGCATGGTGCTGAAATCAACAGAAAATGGAGCAGCAGTAACATATCTAGCCAACACAGATGGTTTTAATATAAATGTACCTGCTGGATTAAGATTAAAATCATAACCACCGCTTAGATAAACTCTAGGTTTGTTGGTTTCTACTGTTGCATATCCATTATCATTTTTTGCATTTTGGATATTTAATAATTTTGGAACCGAAAGCGAGACATAGAATTTTTCATTTTTTAATAAGGCACCCGCACCAAAGTTGGGATTAAAGGTGTGAATGGAACCAAAAGCCGGATCTGCTTCAACTGAATATAGTTCTAATCCAGCTGTATTTAGATTAAAATTAGTACCACCAGCGTTAATACCCAAATACAAATCGGTGTTTTGAGTCATTTTTACTTTATAAGAAAAATTAATATCTACAGCCGTTTGTTTTTCTATAAAAGTAGAAGAATTGACTACAGCGATGCCAAATCCAAGATTATTTGCTATTGGCATTCCAAAAGAAACTGCTTGAGTTTTTGGTGCATTTGCAATTCCGCTCCACTGATTTCTAAGGGAACTTGTAATTATGGTTTGCTCATCAACACCTGCATAAGCGGGATTGATAACATTCATGTGGTATTTGTAAAAAGCGAAAGAGCCTTCTTGTTGGGCAAAAACCGAACTACCAATTAAGAGTAGTGCGGTTGCCAATATATAATGTGTTTTTTTCATGTTACTTTTTTATTTTTAAATTATTTAGCAATGTAAATCCAGCCTTGTTTGTCAATAGAACCATCATTACCTAAATCAATTTGATAGAAATAAGAACCTACAGCTACAATTGAACCGGTGTTTTTGTATTCTCCATTCCAATCATTTTGGTAATCTTTAGAAAAATAGACTTCTGCTCCTGTACTGTTTAATACGCGAACAGAGGAATTAGGATGATTTATTAAATTATTTATAAACCAATTGTCATTTTTACCATCTCCATTTGGAGAAAATCCTTCGGCTACATTTATTTCAACTAAATCACATGCATCGCCAATTCCATCATGGTCAATATCTGCCTGATTTTGATTATAAGTTGTAGGACAGTTATCATTTACATCCAAAATACCATCAAAATCATGGTCTTCATTATATACTTCGATTGTGAAATTTTTAGTTATAGCACCAATAGAATTCGTAGCGGTAACAGTATAGCTGATTGCAGTTGTTTCTACAGTTGGTCTTCCGCTTATCACTCCTGTACTGGTATTAAGACTCATTCCGGTGGATAAAGAAGGATTGATGCTAAAAGTCGATGCCGGATTTGAAGTTACAGTTGGTACTACCGCTTCCATTACTATGTTTATTGGTAACCTAAGGTTTCCGGCATATGCTAAAGCTGTTGGTATTCCTTGTATTTCAATACTAATTGTTTTTGAAGAAAAACCATAGCTATTAGTTGCAGATACTGTGTATACTGTTGCAGATTGAATGCTTGTTGGCGTTCCACTGATAATACCAGTTGTCGAGTTCAATTGAAGTCCTCCAGGTAATGCTGGATTTACGGTATAAACAAGATTGCCAAGACCTTCATCTACTGAAGGAACTAAGCTTGCAATAGCAGTATTTGTAGCAAAAATATTAGGAGTACTATAGTTTAATTTACTTGGTGCAGAAGGGATTAAAATACTATACTCTGCGGTCGTTTTATTAAAAATAATGTTATAAACACCTGCTGTTGGAACAGTTATAGGATTAGCATCAACAACTGCTGTTCCTGATGGAAAGTCAGTTCCTCCCCAGTTGTAAGGTAAGGTCCAAGCGTGGTCGCCTCTAAATTTTAATGCACCAGGTATTAAAGAAACTCCGTCAAGTGTATAAACAATTCCATTTGAAGTCGTCATATCCGTATCAGTTACCCAAGCTCCAGGGGTAGCATCTCCAAATATACTTATGGTTTGAAATGTAAAACTGTAAACTCCAGTCGTTTTATTAAAAGTGATGTTGTAAATGCCTGCATTTGGTATCGTTATACCATTTGCATCAACAACTGCTGTTCCTGAAGGAAAGCTTGTTCCTCCCCAGTTGTAAGGTAATGTCCAAGCATGATCCCCTCTAAATTTTAATGCACCTTGTACCAGAGAAACTCCGTTAATTGTGTAGTGAATACCATCTATCGTTGACATGTCAGTATCCGTATTCCATCCGCCAGGAGTCGCATCACCAATTAAACCTACTATAGGATATACTATTTGTGGGGTTGTAAATGAATAAGCTCCAGTCGTTTTATTAAAAGTGATGTTGTAAATGCCTGCATTTGGTATCGTTATACCATTTGCATCAACAACTGCTGTTCCTGAAGGAAAGCTTGTTCCTCCCCAATTGTAAGGTAATGTCCAAGCATGATCTCCTCTAAATTTTAATGCTCCTTGTACTAAGGAAACTCCATTAAGAGTGTAAATGGTACCGTTAGTGGTTGTCATGTCAGTATCGGTTACCCAAGCTCCCGGAGTAGCATCTCCAAATATACTTATCACTTGATAGTTTACCGGTGGAATTGTAATTGAATAGACTCCTGTCGTTTTATTGAAAGTAATATTATAAATACCAGCTGTTGGTACAGGTATAGGATTAGCATCAACTACCGCTGTTCCTGCTGGAAAGTCAGTTCCTCCCCAATTGTAAGGTAAAGTCCAAGCGTGATTTCCTCTGAATTTTAGAGCACCAGGAATCAAAGAAACTCCATTAAGGGTATAATTAGTCCCGTCTGTAGTTGTCATGTCAGTATCAGTTACCCAAGCTCCCGGAGTAGCATCACCAAATATGCTTATGGTTTGAAATGTAAAACTATAAACGCCTGTAGTTTTATTAAAAGTAATATTATAAGTACCTGCTGTTGCTACAGTTATACCATTACCATCGACTGTTGCAGTTCCTGAAGGAAAGCTTGTTCCTCCCCAATTGTAAGGTAATGTCCAAGCATGATCTCCTCTAAATTTTAATGCTCCTGGAATCAAAGAAACTCCATTAAGAGTATAAATAGTCCCATCTGTAGTTGTCATGTCCGTATCAGTTACCCAAGCTCCCGGAGTAGCATCTCCAAATATGCTTATTACTTGAAAACTTACTTGCGAAACGACAAATGAATAAACTCCAGTTGTGATATTAAAAGTAATATCATAATTACGAGCAGTTGGTATTGTGATACCATTGGCATCAACTACTGCTGTACCTGAAGGAAAAGCGGTACCTCCCCAATTGTATGGTAATGTCCATTCGTGATTTCCTCTAAATTTCAATGCACCAGGAATCAAAGCAACTCCTTTAAGAGTATAAGTCGTTCCATCTGTGGTGGTCATATCAGTATCTGTTGTCCAGCTTCCTGGAGTCGCATCTCCAAATATACTGATCGTTAGAAAAGCTGAATTCTGTTTTTCTTCCGAAAAAGTATTTAAATTTTGGTTGTCAGGAACCTCTTTTTTCATTTCATCTGAAAATAATTCTTTTTTGACGTGGGTTTCAACTGAAATAAGTGGTGGCTTTTTTGCATTTGCTAAAGAAATTGTCAAAAGACAAATAATAAAAAAGAGTAATTTCTTTTTCATAGTTTTTGGTTTTTAAGTTAGTATTAGTAATTATTTTAGTGATTCTGTTTAATAAACCATATTACAAAACAGGTGTAATTGCAATATGGTTTATATTTTATTTTTCAAATTATATTTTTTTCAAACCCTTCATTTCTGAAGCATTCCCTTCTTTGATACTGATGGCAGTACCTCCACCGGGAGCGATGTATTGTTTCAAAATACTTTTTGAAGTCACAATGATTTTTTGAATCGTATAATTTTGTGGTTTTTCGTTCCAACTGGCATCTTTAGTATCCGAGTAAACTGTAGCAATGTAATTTTTACCTTTTGGAAGATAATCAAAAGCAATAGTTGCCGTTCTTGCATTTTCATCAGTGATTCCACCCACGAACCATTCGTTTTTACCTTTTGCTTTACGGGCAATGGTGATGTAATCTCCCGGCTCAGCTTCTAGGATATAACTATTGTCCCAATCTACTGCAACATCTTTGATAAACTGAAAAGCATCTGGAAAACGATTGTAATTATCCGGAATGTCAGCTGCCATTTGCAAGGGGCTGTACATGGTCACATAATAGGCAAGTTGTTTTACCAAAGTTGTATTTACACGTTGGTTTCCACCAGTTTTGTAATAAGTAAGATCAGTTTGAAAAATACCGGGTGTATAATCCATTGGTCCACCCATCAGGCGTGTAAACGGTAAAATAGTGGTGTGCTCCGGAGCTAATCCTCCCATGGCTTCAAACTCAGTTCCTCGGGCTGATTCCTGCGCTACCCAGTTTGGATACGTACGGTTTAATCCTGTAGGACGTACTGCTTCGTGGCTGTCAATCATAATTTTATAATCGGCAGCGCGCTCTGCTACGTGTATGTAATGATTGACCATCCATTGTCCGTCATGGTGTTCACCACGTGGAATGATCTTCCCTACATAACCTGTTTTTACAGCATCATATCCATTGGCATTCATAAACTCAAAAGCACGGTCTAAACGACGTTCATAGTTTGTTGCAGCTCCAGAAGTTTCGTGGTGCATGATGATTTTCACACCTTTTGCGGCAGCGTATTCATGTACTGCTTTTACATCAAAATCTGGATAAGCAGTTGTGAAATCAAATACTTCTTCTTTCCAATTGTTAATCCAATCTTCCCAACCTACATTCCAACCTTCGATAAGAATCGCATCAAAACCATTTTTTGCTGCAAAATCAATATATTCTTTAGCATGTTCTGTTGTCGCTCCGTGTTTTCCATTTGGCGTAAGCTTAGTGAAATCCTGACCTAGTTTTACATTATTCTCTTTTCCGTATGCCCAAGTACTTTTTCCAGCAACGAAATATTCCCACCAAATCCCAATGTATTTTACTGGTTTTATCCAAGAAACATCTTTGTAACTTGTAGGCTCGTTGAGGTTTAAGATTAGTTTTGAAGCTAAAATATCAGTGGCTTTATCACTTACCACAATAGTTCTCCAAGGCGTTTGAGCATCCGTTTGCATGTATCCTTTATTCCCAACAGCGTCCGGTGTAAGATGACTGCTCATTTTGAAAGTCGTCGCATCCAAGTTTAGAGACATGGCAGGATAATTAATCAATGCCGCTTCGTGAATATTGATGTATAAACCATCTGAAGATTTCATCATGGAAGGCGTTTGTACGGCCAAATTTTTGATAGGAAATTGGGAATTGATTTCAACGGTAGCTTTTTTCATCAAGGAAGGAATCTCCGAAATCTTTGATGTGGTATAAGCATATTCATTTGTGTCATAATCTCCCGGAATCCAGAAAATTTTATGATCTCCTGCCAATTGAAATTCGGTATGTTCTTCTTTGATTACAAAATAATTCAGATCATTTTGTTTTGGAAATTCATATCTAAAACCCAATCCATCGTTGAATAAACGAAACCTAATTCGGATGTAGCGATTGTTGTTTTTGGCTTGCGCTAAAGTAACTACCAGTTCGTTGTAATTATTACGAATCGTTTTTTGTTCGCCCATAACAGGATCCCAATTAATATCAACAGCCGTTTGGGTTGTATTGGTGATAGAAAAGCCATCAATAAATGATGCTACATCTTTTGTTTCTACTCCTAAAATACTTGGTTTGATTACCGGTTTTCCTTTATAAGTTAATTGGTAAGATGGTACTCCATTTGCTCTTAATTCAAATTTTAGAACAAGGTTCTTGTTAGGCGAATTAATTTCTTGCGCGAGCATCCATAATGGGCTTGCACAAACGAATAGAAATAACGCATGAAAACGTATTTTTTTAAGTCTAAAGTTCATATTTTTTAATTTTTTTTTAATTAATAAAGGATGCTATTCTGGTTTAGTGGTGCTTTAATTTAGATTAGGACCGTTTTTTGAATGCGCTGAATAGGTATGAATCGTTCTTGTGGAACTTTCACAGCTTTGCAGGAATGAACGGTAGTCCATTCCATCCTTAATGAATTGACGCAAAGGCACAAAGACAGATAGGTTCAAAGCATTTAAAATTTTTAAATAAACTATTACATTACTTAAAAACAAGAAAGTGATATGAATTAAATCTTTTGCGCCTTTGTGTTTTGCGGCAATAAATGGAATAGTGTTTTGGCTAACGAATGTTACCTAAAACCAATTTTTAGTATTAGTTTTTCAATACTTTATATTGAAACGGCAATAAACTTATTTGAGTAGTTGCTGTTATTGCAACACCGGTAAATCCATCTTTCCAAGTCAATTTTGATAATGAAACGGGAACAGTATAACTTACTGTTGCTGAGGTTAAGTTAGATAGCACAAAAATTTTCTCAGTAGCGGTTTCCATAGTGAATGCACTTACAGCATCACTACTATACCCTTTGTAAGTCCCTTTTTTTAGCGCATTACTAGAATTTCTGAAAGCAATGATTTTCTTATATTCGGCTAGCATATCTAAATCGGCAGTACTCCAGTCAATAGGGGTACGGTTAAAATAATCGATTCTTTTATTGTACCCTATTTCTTGTCCGTTATAGATCATAGGTACTGAATTCATGTACGCAGCAACCACAAATGCAGCAATAGAACCTTTTTTTCCGTCAAATAACTCTAACGGTGTACCATTTGAAAGGTTCACATCGTGATTGGTTGTATACCTGACAATTCTATTTTCAGGATTATAATTATTAGCATATTCGGTAGCATTCGAATTTTGTAAAGTGGTAGCAGATTTATTTTCTTTGAAAACTTTTTCCAAAGCACTGAAGAAGTTAAAACCAAAAGTATAATCAAAACCAGCAGCAAATTGACTCACTTTTGATCCTTCTGCAAGCATTAATATATTTTGATTTTTCTTGATTTTTCTTAAGGCGGTAATGGCTTCTGACCAAAAATTCTGAGGTACAAAATCAGCATAATCGCATCTAAAACCATCTATGTTTGCGCTGTAAACCCAATATGACATTGCATCAATCATCTCACTTCGCATTTCAGCATTAGTGAAATCTAACTGTGCGACATCATTATAATTAGTTCCCGGAGGAATAATAATATTTCCATTAGCATCTTTTTGATACCAATCTGGGTGAGCGGTAATCCAAGCATTATCCCATGAAGTATGGTTAGCAACCCAGTCCAATATAACTGCCATATTTTTTTTGTGTGCTTCTTCTACCAAAACACGTAAATCTTCCAAAGATCCAAAATCTGTATTTACAGCTTTATAATCTTTAACAGAATATGGAGAACCTAATCCACCTACTGATCGAACTACTCCAACAGGATAAATAGGCATTAAATAAATAACATTAACTCCAAGTTCTTGAATAGAAGTTAGTTTTTCCTGAACTCCTTTTATAGTTCCTGCCTGACTAAAAGCACGAATGTTTACTTGATAAATGACGGCATCTTCTTTTTTAGGCATTTTTTCAAACCGTCTTCCATATTGTGGATAAGCCGGAGCTGGAGTTGACTCATTATCCGAAGAACTGCATGAAGCAAGTACCGAAGAAAAGATAAGTACAAAAACGATGTTGATATATTTCATTTTTTTGATTTTTAATAATAACCGTTAAGAACTTAGAAATGGTTGCATCCCTTCCTCTTTTTTAATAAAAAGGGATGCTTTTAAAATTACTAACTAAACCATTTTTATGCTAAACGAGTATTCTGTTTATTAGATTTTTGTGACTGTATAAGTAGCAGTAGCTGGATAAAGACCGGTTGTTGCATCTTTTTCCGCTATAGAAAACGTTACTTCATAAGTACCGGCTTCACTAACATCATAAGCTCCTTGGTCGTCTAGGTACATTATGCCATCAGTATTGTTTTTTGGGCCATAATTTATTGTCCAAGAGTTGTTAAGTCTGAATTTTAAAGCTCCTGCGCTTAAAGTCCCTTTAAATTTCCACACTTTTAGTTGGTGGTCATAAGACATATTGGTAGAATTATTCCAGCCTCCTGCAGTTGCGGTGCCAATTATTCCCCAAGTATACTGAGTTGCGGTCCATTTCAAGGTATTTGTATTTACTTTGATTTGGAATGATCCTTCTCCTGGGAGTACAAAATCAGTATCACTCATGTTTACTAAATCTGAGTTTGTTACACCTGCGCCATAAAACTGATTCCAGTTTCTTGCAGAATTAAATTTAAATCCTAGACCTGATCCTGAGGGAACCGTTATGTATCCTTGAAACACTCCTTTTTGAATTTCAGCCAAAGCCGCAGCAGTTGCGATATTAAAATTCTGGTAATTTCCGGGCATATATATTTCGCCCAAAACAACAATTTGTTCATAAGGAGTAACAGTCAATTCAATCGGATCTGAATATATTGTTCGATCCATAGTAGACTCTACACGTACTACTATTTTCCCTGTAACATCAACTGGAAGACCTAATTTAATAGCCATTTTATTAAGGTCATTTCCTGAAAAAGCTTTGCTTAATACATCTACTCCAACTTCAACACGAATTGCTTTTCCCCAAGCAGTTGCGCCTGCAGTATCTGATGGTAAATCAAATTGTAATGCATAGGTTACCGGGGCATTAATAGGGTATTCAACGGCTGGCCATGATAGGGTCATCACAGATTCGTTCTCATTTTCTATAGAAAGAATCACAGTATTAGTCGATGTTTCGATAGCTCCCGAAAAATTTACTTCTTTTAAAGAGGTAAGTATGGCATCATTTTCACAGGATACACCAAGGAAAAGTAATGCACAAATTACGAATAACTTGTTTATATATTTTTTCATAATAAGTTCTATGTTTTAGTAACCTGGATTTTGTTTTAGTCCTTTATTGGCATCTAAAGCCGCTGTTGGTATCGGGAATAATTTTCTATAGCCTTGTGAAGTACCTCTGAAATCATTGGCTAATAAGAATTTATTAAAACGAATCATGTCTTGTCTTCGGTGTCCTTCCCAGTTTAATTCAAATCCTCTTTCATTATAAATGTCATCTAATGTTGGGTTTGTATCTAATATACCTAGTCCGGCACGTTGCCTTACAGGATCTATAAATGGTTTTGCAGCAACCGCATTTCCTATTCTAACATTGCATTCTGCTTTCATTAATAACACATCGGCATAACGGTAAATAGGAAAATCATTGGATGCTCCACCACCGTCCATTGGTGTAACAGGGTAAAATTTTGTATTACGAACCCCTGCTTGTGGCGCTGCACCAGGATTATCTAACGAAGCAACATCAATTGAATAGTTTACGCCTCCACCTTGATCTCCATAGCGGAATTGTTTTTTACGAATATCGGTATCACTATATTTCAAAAAGAAATCTTTTGGAACAATTGTACCATTCCATCCGCTGTATCCTAATAAGGTTTTTGCATCGGGGCCGTTTAAACTTCGAACAGTAAAAATATTTCTGGACACAACATTTGCAGTAGCAAACATGGCCAAAATGGTTTCATCATCCGGAAGAACATCACCAAATAATTCGTAGTATTTATTTCCCATTGGGCTAGAAGCATTGGCTGCACCGGAATGAAGTGAAAATCCTCCTTCGCTTACTTTATCACAAGCGGCTAAACATTTATCCCATTCAGGAATACCTGTATATACTTCAGCGTTCAAATACACTTTAGCCAATAAAGTATATCCTGCCCATTTATTGAACCTTCCGTAGTAGTTTCCTCCTTTGGTAGCCGAAAGAGTTTCCACATTTTCAGTTAATTCTTTTACAATAAAATTATAAACATCCTTGCGACTGGATTGTGGAATTTGATCTACAGTGATGTTGTTGTCTGTATAGAAAGGAACATCTCCAAAATCATCAATCAATAAATAGTAGAAAAAAGCTCTTAATACTTTAGCCTCAGCAATTTTTGAAGGTTCCGCATGAGATTGTTCCAATTGATTAACGGCTAAATTGGCATTAAAAATAGATTTGTATAACCATCTCCAAGTATTGTTTATAAAACCGTCTGTTGGAAGCCATTCGTGTTTGTACAAACGGGCAAAATCCAATTCCCAATCGCCAGTTGTTCTATGCGGAATAACCTGTTCGTCAGAGGTAAAGCAGTTTAAGTCATACCAACCTCTATCTGCTCCAGCATATCCAACACCATCCCAATTCCCGCCAATTTGGGCGTAAACACTTGCCAATGCAACATCAGCTCCTTGTTCAGAACCATAAAAGTCGTCTGCCGTGTATTTATCGTACACATTTTCATCGATATTGGTACACCCAATAAATAACAAGAAACTTAAGCTTCCTATTACCAGTATATTTTTGATTTTCATTTTATTTTACTATTTAAATTTTACATTTAATCCAAAGGCAAAACTTCGGGTACGAGGATAAATACCATTGTCACCACCAAAACCGTTACCACCACTCAAATTTAATTCGGGATCAATTCCGGAATAATTAGTGATTAGCAGTAAATTATTTCCGGTTAGAGAAAATCGAATAGATTCGATGTATTTAACCTTTTCAAAATGAAAATTATAGCCAACAGTTACATTTTCTAATCGAAGAAAAGAACCATCTTCAAGCCATAAATCAGAACCATATTTAGAAGTATATAATCCCAAAGGAATCGCACTGTCTAATATATTTGCTTTTCCGATGTTTTCTAAATAACTTAAATTAGAGCGTAAACCGTTATAAATTTTATTCCCTCCAGAACCTCTCCATAACATAGAAACATCTAAATTTTTATGTTGAAAAGTGGGGTTAAATGCATACGTATAGGTAGGCAAAGCCGATCCTTTAATTAATCGGTCCGGACTAGTGTTTCCTTGATCAATAATACCATTTCCATCTACATCCAGAACGGTTTCAGAATTAGCATTGTCTTTGCCGGTGTGGTGCAAAATATTGAAAGTCCCAATAGGTTGCCCTGCAATCAAGAACGAGTTTGGTCCCCAGGAAACATTATTAGTATTCAAAGGCACTCCATTGATACTGCCGCTTAAGTTTAATACTTCATTTCTCAAAAACGACACATTTCCTGCAAGGGTCAAGGTTGTGTTTTCAGATTTTATCAGGTCGTAGCCTACTGCAATTTCTAATCCTTCGTTTCGTAAACTTCCTACATTGGCTTTAATGCTATTATAAGGAAATGGAGGTTGAGGAACGGTATAATCAAACAATAAATTATCGGTAGTTGCCGTATATACATCAATAGAACCTCTTAATCTTTTGTCTAAAAGAGCAAAATCAACGCCAAGATTTGTTTGTTTTTTAGTCTCCCAACGTAAATCGGCATTGGCATTTTGAGTCACATTGAAATTAGTGATTTGCTGTCCTCCAAAATAAGTAACTCCAGAACCACCCACTAATGAAATAGAATTTTGAGGTCCTAAACCTTGTTGGTTTCCGGTAACTCCGTATCCACCACGAAGTTTCAATTCGTTAAAAATAGTTTGGTTGGCCATAAAAGGCTCTTTGTCAATTTGCCATCCCACAGAAGCTGATGGAAAATCTCCCCATTTATTATTGGCTCCAAATACTGAAGATCCATCTCTTCTTAAACTTGCAGTGAATAAATACCTGCTCAAAAACGAGTAATTCACACGACCTAAAAATGAAACTAAAGTTCTGTCGTTTTTGTACGAACTAATATCTCCAGGTTGAATTTTGGATAAATCACCCAATTGCATGGCGTTATAAGTAGCAATATCATTTATAAAACCTTTGGCTTGCGCAAAATTACCTTGGTAGGTTTGATTTTGCCATTCGTATAATGCCAAGGCATTGATGTTGTGGTTTCCAAATACTTTTTTATATGAAAGACTGGCATTCATTAATCTTTCGTTTTGTTTGTTGTTGTTGATATTTGCATATCCTTTTTGATCAATAGCATAAGCATTTGTAGATTCTGCAGGAAGATAATACCCATTGGTATTATTCGTTTTTCTCCAACTTCCAAACCAACCAGCGGTTAATCCTTCGAACAAATCTAAATCAGCTTTAAGGCTTCCAAACAAATTATCATATTGCCCCTCATTGGTAACGGTTTGTGCCGCGGCATACGGATTTAGGTATTGAAAGACATTCGGATCTGTAAAATAAGCACCATTGGTATCATAAACAGGATCTGTAGGGCGCATTACATAAGCATTTGAAATTAAGTTAGAAGTAAACGCAGCTCTACCAATACTACCAATACTATTCGTTGCATTAGTAATACCGCTATTCAAATTGAATGTCAATTTTAATTTATCATCAATAGCAGATTGAGAGGCTTGAATTCTACCAATATATTTTTGATTGTTGGTATTAATCACTACTCCGTCTTGTAAAATAGCACTTATGGAAGCTCTATAATTAAATTTATCTGTTCCTCCTCCAAAAGATAAAGTATGGGTTTGTGTCGCACCACTTTTTGTAAGAATGCCATACCAATCCGTATTGGAACCGTGATTTGCAGAAGCCGGGACACCAACTAATTGTGCTTGTTGCCACCATTGATCAGCGTTCAACATGTCCAATTTTTTCGGGATATAATCAATAGCCATTGAGCTAGAATATTCAACGGATGTTCTCCCCGCTTTGTTTTTCTTGGTGCTTACAATGATTACTCCGGGAGCTCCTCTAGAGCCATAAATTGCAGTTGCTGAAGCATCTTTTAATACATCGATTGAGGCGATTTCGCTAGGTGGGATTTGGCTTAATAAATCCATATTTCCTTGAACGCCATCCACTACAACCAATGGGTCATTCCCTCCGATTAAAGATGAAATTCCTCGAATTCTAATGCTTGGTGCTGTTCCTGGCTCACTACCCGTTTGAGTAATGTTTACCCCGGCCATTTTTCCTGAAATTAACTGTAACGGATTAACCACTGCGCCTTGATTCATGTCTTTTGCAGCAATTGAAGAAACAGCTCCGGTGACATCTTTTCTGGATGAAGTACCGTAACCTACAAGGACTACTTCTTTCAATTCAGTGGTATCCGGAAAAAGTTGAATTACACTATTGTCTTGGTTTGCCGAAACTTTTTTGGATTTGTATCCTATGTATGTTACAATAAGTATTGCGCCACTGTCTTCAACGGTTATTTCAAAATTCCCATCAGCATCGGTAACAGTGCCTTTCTTGGTTTTTTCTTCTATAATCGATGCGCCGGGTAATGGCATTCCATTTTCGTCAGAAACTTTTCCTTTGATGGTTTTTTGTATGTAGAAAGTGGTGCTTGTTTTTAAAACAAGAACTTTTTTTAGAATTATTTGTGTATCACGAACAATATAATCAGTTGTGGTTCCCTTGAATAATTTTTCCAAAACAGTATCTATAGTCTGGTTTTTTACGTTGATTGAGATGACACGATTTAAATCAATATCACTCATCTTGTAAATAAATCTAAAATCTGTTTTTTGCTCGATTGTCTCGATAACCGTTTCAACGGTGGTATTATTCAATTCTAAGTTTACTTTTGTTTTTTGGGCATAAGTATTCGCTCGAATTGAAAAAAGAGAGACCAAAAGAAGTAGTGTCGTTAGTTTCAATTTTAGGTCATTTTGGAACAATGGAAAATGTACACCACTGTTCTTTGGTTTTTTTTTCATAATTTTGTAAATAGATTGTATTTAATCAGTTAGGTTCAATCGCTTATTCAATCGGAAATTGTTCGTAGCTTTTTCCGATTTTTTTTATTTTACAGCTTTTAACTTGTCATTTTTCATTTGGTTTTAAAGGTTATTTAATTACTATTTCATTGTTTTTTATAATGTAATTGATACCATGGATGTCATTGAAGTAGCTCAATACTTTTTCTATTGGTTCATCTCCAAAACTGGCATAGAATTTCTCATCCGCTAATTTTTTATTTTGGGTATCAATGGTTACATTGTAATGTCTTTCCAGTTTTTTGGCAATGTCTCTAAAACTCATGTTTCTAAAGGTTAATCGGCCATCCATCCATGAAGTATATACATCTGTAATAACTGTTTTGGTGGCAATTTTCCCGTCTTTTTTGTTAAAACTTCCTTTATATCCTGGTTTAAGAATGGTGTTTTTTGAAGCATCGAATGTCTCATTTGCAGTATAAAGCCCCACAGAACCTTCTACCAAAACAACATCTGTTATTTCGTCTTCCGGATAACTGGAAACATTAAAATGAGTTCCTAAAACGCGTACATTCAAATTGTTAGCATTGACAACAAAGGGATGCTTTTTGTCTTTTGTTACATCAAAAAAAGCTTCGCCGTCCAGGAACACTTGTCGGTTTGCACCAGCTATAAATTTTACGGGATATTTCAGTGTGGTTCCTGAATTTAAGTGTACAATTGTTCCATCGGATAATTGCAGTTCAAATCGTTTTCCATAAGGAATTTTGAGGGTGTTGTATACTAATTTTTCGATGGATGTTTCAGTATCATAAACAATTTTGTTTCCGTTTTGATTTCCTATAACATTTCCTTCAGCGTCTGTTACTTGAGATTTTTTGTTAGAGGAAATAACCTGAATTTCGCCATTGGCTAATTGCAAAGTGATTTCATTAGGATTTACAAGTGCAGTATTTTTTTCATTAAAAAAACCTTTTTGATACGACCATCCTACAGATAGTAAAACAACAATGGAAGCTGCAATCGAAATGTATTTTAAAACAGGTGTTTTTCTGATTTTGATTGCTTCGGTTTCTTTTTCTTTTGCAACAGCTAGGATATTCGAAAAAATGGTGTCTGCTGTTGCGGAAGTCATTTGAGGGCTACTTTCCTGTAGCAAATTTTGTATGTCTTCAACAGTTGGAAAATCTTCCGTAAGTTTATTTTTTCTATAATAGGCAACTACGGCATTACTTTCTTCCAAACTACATTGGTTGAAAATGAACTTATGGAGTAATTGTTTTATTTCTAAATTCTCTTGCATTCTAAATGGGTTTTTGATCCTGTTCTATATAATACAGATGAACGGCTGTTGAGTATTACTCAAACGTTGTAATTTTTTTATTTTAACGTAAAAAAATCCAAATAAAAACAATAAGTATTTGATTTTAAGTTTTTTGCAAATAAAAATAAATTTTAAATTTTTTATAAAGAACAAAAAAAATCACCCATGAAGAGTGATTGTTGTTTTGGCGAATTTTTATAATCTATAAAATACCGTCATGAATTTGAAAAAATTGCCGTATCGATTCGAGTGCTTTACTCATTTGACTTTTTACGGTGTTTACAGAAATTCCCAGTTCGTGGCTAATTTCCTCGTATGTTTTACCGTGTTTTCGGGACATTTTAAAAATACGCCTGCGTTTGGGCGGTAATTGTTTTATGGCTTGTTTTTTTAATTTTTTACAATCGGATTCTCGAATGGAATAATCACCTTGTTCGTATGATTTTTGACTTTTATAAAAAATTTCTTCTTTGAGAATAGCTTCATTAGTGGCTTTATTTAACAAATTGAACGCTTGGTTTCGGGCAATGGTAAACAAATAAGATTTAAAGGATTGCTCTAAATTCAAATTTTCCCGATGCAACCAAACTTTCAAAAAGACGTCTTGAACATTCTCTTCCGCAAGTTCTTTTGACTTCAGAATACTAATACTATAGCCATAAATATCTTGGTAATAGCAATCAAAAAGGGAACGAAAGGCTCTTTCGTTGTGATTTTTGAGCTCACTAACCAATAATTGTTCGCTATAATTTTTTGTTTCTGACATTAATTTGGGTACCCTTTGTTTTTTTGGGATTATAATAAGAAACCTTTAATTAGGTCTTCTTAATTGTATAATGAATTGGCAAATATATAAAAATAGTATTCGTATTTGATTTAAAAAAAAAGCTTCCAGTCTTCAAAAAAGGCTGGAAGCTTTAAAATATAGAATAAGAAATATTAATTCTTCAAATCCTTAATTACTTTAAAAGCGACATCCACTTCGTTTTCGCTTACTAAAATTGTAAACTCATTTGAAGTCGAAATTACTTCATTGATGATAATTCCTTCCCAAGCTAAACGTTGGAAAATGAAATAGTAAATTCCAGGAACAACGATATTTTCTTTAGGTAATTTTACAGTTATTGAAGCCAGATTATCCAGTTTTTGAATCAATTTCTCATTAGAAAAATGTTTGTCAACCAAATGGCTTATCGAATTACTTACTACAATATTAGTTTCATTAACTCCTCTTGATGAGGTGTAAAAAATGTCTGGGAAAGCATTCAAATCGGTGATTAATTCAGCTTGTTTATTTAAAACCGTATCTGATGCTGCAAAAGTATAATCAGTTAGTTCTGAGCGAACAGTGATTTCTCCAATGTTTTTTATTACTTTATTTATTTTATGATTTAATCTAAAATCCAATTCTTCCGTAAGTCTTTTTAGAGACATAACAACTGCACCTTGTTTTACTTCTTTACCAAATTCACTTTCTAATTCAGTCATGATATTCCGTGATAGAGAAGTCAAATTGATAATGCCAAGTGACAATGCATTTAATAAAAAAGGTTTTGTTTTGATGTAATTTTCTACAATGGATGAAACGGTTTTCATAATGAATTAGGTGTTTTTACTTAGTTTCTACTTAGACATAGTGTCAAAAATCTTTGCAAAGATAAATAAAAAACAATTTGTTACAAATATAACACGTAAAATTTTTGTTAAAAATGATAAAAAGCATCTATAAGGTGTTCAATTACAAAAGATTTGCCTTCTTTATGGATAGCAATAATGTCAAAACGGACTTCTACGTCTAAATCGGCCTTACTTACGAAAGCATCTACGGCTTTTACTAAAAGCTGTATTTTTTTTGGTTTTACAAAATCTTGTGGTAAACCAAATTCTAAGGATGATCGGGTTTTTACTTCAACAACAGCAAGTGTATTTTCTTTTTGAGCAAGAATGTCAATTTCAGCTTTTTGGAAAGTCCAATTGGTTTCTAGAATAGTATAGCCGTCTTTCTGCAGGTATTCTACAGCCATTTCTTCTCCAAGTTTTCCCAGTTCGTTGTGTTCAGCCATAAAAATAGTAGTCAGTGTTCAGTCGCAGTTTTAAAAACTTCTGCAATCAAAAATCAATTTTTTACTCAAAAACTACGCTACTGGAATTTTTATTCAAATGCAGAGTCACTTTACTGCCTAAAATCAATGCTCTGTTATCATGAATATGTCCGGCTGGAAAATTATAAATAACGGGAATATTGTATTTTTTAGTGACATCTTCTATAATTTCAAGAGCATTTTTTCCCCAAGGAATATCATTATCTTTCATTTTTGACATCGATCCTACAATAATTCCCTTGATACTTTCCAGACAACCGTTGCGTTTTAAGTTCATCATCATACGGTCAATATGATATAGATATTCGTCTAAATCTTCAATGAACAGTATTTTATCAGTACAATCTATCGCTGATTTTGAGCCAAATAAACTATACAAAATGGATAGATTTCCGCCAACCAATTCACCGGAAGCATCACCCAATCGGTTCATAATATTAGGTGCAATCGTATATTTTAAAGATTCTCCAAACATAGCAATTCGTAAAGTTTCAATAGCTTCAGGAGTTGCTTTTGGAATGCTGATAGGCATAATGCCATGAATAGATTTGAAACCCATTGTATTCAAATGGTTGTGCAAAACAGTAACATCGCTAAAACCAATAATCCATTTTGGACTTTCTTTAAATTTGGAGAAATCCAATAAATCGATCATTCTCACCGTGCCATAACCACCGCGAACGCACCAGATTGCTTTGATGTTTGGATTGTCTAATTGTTCTTGAAAATCAGCGGCCCGTTGTTCATCGGTTCCCGCTAATTGATTGTCATCTAAACCAATACTTTTTCCAATAACAACTTCAAGTCCCCAACTATGCAATAAATCTATAGCTGGTTTCAGGTTATCGTCTATGTTTTTTCTGGCTGTTGCCAAAATAGCTATGGTGTCTCCTTTTTGTAAAATGGGTGGTGTAATCATTAGTGTAGTGGCTTGAGAATTGAAAGATTGGAAAACAAAAATAAAAAATAGGAATTTATATGAAATAAAATTTCTGTTTGTAAAAGTAAATCGGGTGGCATGCATATTCGTTGCTTTTTTCTAAAACAAATATAGACAATTACAAAATAATTCTAAGTTCCGTCTTCAAATGACTATTTTTACAATAAACGACAAAACAAGGAAGCACATTTATGATTGAAAATAAATTTATACGTATGAGAATTCTTCGCTTGATACCTTTGTTGTTTTTGTTTTTTCCATTATTGAAATCTAATGCTCAACAAAAAAAATATCTGATTCATACCGTTGCATTTTATAATTTCGAAAATCTTTTCGATACTATTAACGACCTTAAAACGAATGATGACGAATGGACGCCAACCGGAGCACAACGATGGACGTCAAAAAAATACCACCATAAACTTGAAAATCTGGCAAGGGTTTTAGCTGAAATTGGTTCAGCCGAAAATCCAGATTCACCTACCTTTATTGCAGGCTCCGAAATTGAAAATAGAGAAGTTCTGGAAGATTTAATCAAGCAACCCAAATTGATTGGCAAAGATTACGGAATAATACATTTTGATTCACCGGACAAAAGAGGAATAGATGTGGCTTTATTGTATCAAAAAAAGCAGTTTCAGCCTACAATGTATAGCAATATTCCTTTGTATGTTTATAAAAACAACTTAAAAACGGCAGCGATTTTAAAAACAGAATCCGACGAAAAAACGGATGATATTTTGCAGATAAGCACGCAAAATAATCGGGTATATACAAGAGACCAACTCTTGGTTACCGGATTTCTGGATGGTGAAGAAATAAACATAATTGTCAATCATTGGCCATCGCGTTCAGGAGGTGAGAAAAAATCAAGTCCGTTCAGGGAAGCTGCAGGCGCTTTAAACAGAAAAATTATTGATTCCCTGCAAAGGATAAATCCAAATGCAAAAGTCATTACATTGGGCGATTTAAACGACGGACCTTTTAATAAAAGTATAAAAGTAGCCCTTGGAGCAAAAGCTAAAAAGACCGAAGTTTCACCGCTTGGAATTTACAATCCATTCGAAGAAATGGCCAAAAACGGGATGGGAACTCTTGCTCATCGTGACGCTTGGGATATTTTTGACCAAATCATGGTTTCACAATCCTTATTAAAACCGGATTATTCCTCTTTTCGGTATTGGAAAGCGGGAATTTACAACAAATCATTTCTAATACAAACCAGCGGTCAGTACAAAGGATATCCGCTACGGCATTCCGCAACAGAAATAGGATTTAGTGATCATTTTCCGGTCTATATTTATTTAATCAAAGAAAAAAGGTAGTTTGTCATCATTACTATTTAATTTATAGGGTCACTTTTTTTCAAACTGTTTAAGGTATTTAAGAAAATATAAGCTAGTAATGTGAATCAAGGGTTGAAAATCTTTTTTGTGCCGTTAGGCACTAAATATAGGTGGCAATTAAGTTTGAAATTCGTTAGCGTGTCGTAGGTACGCAACAAAACAATAAATGTTGCGTACCTACGGCATGCTAAATTCGTTCTAATTCATGTTTTTTACCAAGATTTAGTGCCTAACGGCACATTCCAACCCTTGATTCGTATTAGTAGTTAATGTCATTATTATTACAATTTATATGTTCATATATTACTTACATGGTCAAATGATTTTATCTATTTTTTAATTTCATAACTTTACATTTAAAATTTATAAAACATGGCAATAGCAAAACCTTTCAACCTTAATAAATGGATTGACGAAAACCGTCATCTACTAAAACCGCCGGTTGGCAATAGAAATTTATATCGAGAATCAGGCGATTATATTGTCATGATTGTTGCTGGTCCAAACGCCCGAAAAGACTATCATTATAATGAAACCGAAGAATTATTTTATCAACTCGAAGGTTCCATAAAAGTAATTATTCAGGAAGATGGCGAGCGCAAAGAAATGGAACTTCATGCCGGCGATATGTATCTTCATCCTGCAAAAGTTCCCCATTCTCCGGTTCGTTCAGAAGGGTCAATAGGTTTAGTGATCGAAAGAAAAAGAGCCGGAAAAGGTTTTACGGATGGATTGATGTGGTTTTGTGATAATTGCAATCATAAATTACACGAAGTCTATTTTGAACTGAATAATATCGAAAAAGACTTTTTGCCACATTTTGAACATTTCTACAATTCAGAAGCACTTAGAACCTGTGAAAAATGCGGAACCATAATGGAAACCGATTCAAGATTTACAGCCAAAAAGTAAATTATTCTTAATGCTATTCTGAGCATAATTCAAAGGAGGAGCTATTTCCCGCTGTACGTTGTATCTTTTCCTCCTTAAAGAAAGGAGGAAAAGGATGCCACTCCCATCAGGGCTAAAAATCCTGCACGGAACTACTTTTTATTCTGCCGAAGGAGAAATTCATTCAAGCAATGATTTATAAATGGTTTTAGCGTGATAACTAGAACAAATCAGGGGAGAAATTTTAATTGGGAACAACAAAATAAAACTAGTAATCTTTAATATTTCAGGTTAAAATAATATATTTGTAAAAAAATATAACAAAATACAATAAAAAAGTTACAATGATAACAATAGCAGATCAATTCGGAATGAAAGAGGCATTGGCGCAATTGGGTGTAAAAGCCGTAAATGAAGGATCATCTACAGGAATAAACCATTTTTCAAATGGAGAAATTCTGGAAAGTTATTCACCAGTTGATGGTCAATTAATAGCATCAGTAAAAACGTCAACTGCCACCGATTATGAAAAAGTAATGCAAACCGCAACCGAAGCTTTTAAAACATTCAGATTGATGCCAGCACCACAACGCGGTGAAATTGTGCGTCAGTTTGGAGATAAATTACGTAAAAACAAAGAAGCCTTAGGTAAATTAGTTTCCTATGAAATGGGAAAATCATTGCAGGAAGGATATGGAGAAGTTCAGGAAATGATTGATATCTGTGATTTTGCAGTTGGATTATCCAGACAATTACACGGATTAACCATGCATTCTGAACGTCCAGGACATAGAATGTATGAACAATACCATCCAATGGGAGTTGTCGGAATCATTTCGGCATTCAATTTTCCAGTAGCAGTTTGGGCTTGGAACACAGCATTAGCTTGGATTTGTGGCGATGTTTGCGTTTGGAAACCATCCGAAAAAACACCACTTTGCGGAATTGCCTGTCAAAACATTATTACCCAAGTAATCAAAGAAAACAACCTTCCGGAAGGAATTTCTTGTTTGATAAACGGAGACTATAAAGTGGGTGAAATGATGACTAATGATAAGCGTGTACCATTGATTTCTGCAACGGGTTCCACTCGCATGGGAAAAATCGTAGCGCAGGCCGTTGCGGGTCGTCTTGGAAAATCATTATTGGAATTAGGAGGAAACAATGCGATAATCGTAACGCCGGATGCTGATATTAAAATGACCGTTATCGGTTCTGTTTTTGGAGCTGTGGGAACAGCAGGACAGCGTTGCACTTCAACACGTCGTTTAATCATTCACGAAAGCATTTATGATAAAGTAAAAGAGGCGATTGTTTCGGCTTACAAACAATTACGCATCGGAAATCCATTAGACGAAAACAACCATGTTGGTCCGGTAATTGACAAACATGCTGTTGAAATGTACAACAAAGCATTAGAAAAAGTAGTTGCCGAAGGCGGAAAAATCCTAGTTGAAGGTGGCGTTCTTTCGGGTGAAGGATATGAAAGCGGTTGTTATGTAAAACCGGCAATTGCTGAAGCTGATAATAGTTTTGAAATTGTTCAACATGAAACTTTTGCTCCAGTTTTATATTTATTGAAATATTCCGGTTCTGTAGAAGATGCTATTGCTATTCAAAACGGAGTGGCGCAAGGATTGTCATCAGCCATTATGACGAACAATTTACGTGAAGCTGAACTTTTCTTATCCGTTACAGGTTCTGATTGCGGAATCGCAAACGTAAATATAGGAACTTCAGGTGCAGAAATTGGTGGCGCTTTTGGTGGAGAAAAAGAAACAGGAGGAGGGCGTGAGTCTGGTTCTGATGCTTGGAAAGTATACATGAGAAGACAAACGAATACAATAAATTATACCACAAGTTTGCCATTGGCACAAGGAATAAAATTCGATTTGTAGCTTAGTAAAAACAATCATAAACCCAAAAAGACAATTTGAAATTTTAACTTTCAAATTGTCTTTTTTTTATATTAAGAATTGCTGTTGCATTTTGTTATTGGAAACCTCAATTTCATAATAACAAAGCCTTCCGAAAAGAAATAGCGCATTCTAAGATGTTCGCTATAGTTTTTAGCCTTAAACGTAATAAGGGATAAATTTCTACCTTTTATAACTAATTTCTACCTTTTTCATTCGGGTATATAACATCTAATGGTTCACTTTGCCAGAATTCTTTTGTGTCGACATCCATAATAGTCAAAGGCCCTTTGAAAGCAGCTCCAGTATCTAAATTCCAAACACAGGCCATTTGAACGGGAATCGTTTTCCCAATTCGGGAAATGGGTGTGTGGCCAATATAAATTTCATTGTATAATGTAAATCGTTTGGGGTAAAATAAATCGTCTGGCTTCATAGTTTTATCCAATGCTAATGCAGTTTCCCACAAGGTTCTGTCCCAATAAAAAAGTCCTGGAAAATATTCAAAATCAACACCATTCATATTGGTGAAACCAGCGTGAACAAACAAACGGTTTTGTTCATCAAGATAAAAGTTTTCCAGCGATTGAAGGAATTCAATATGTTTTTGCTTAGTTTCCAGATCAACTGTTTCATAGGCAATAACTGTTGCTTCACCCCCGTGTTTGTGCCACATGAGATTGTCTTTGCCTTTATTAAGCCATTCTAATAATAAATCGTCATGATTTCCGCGAATACAAATGCAGTTCTGTTTTTTTTGTAATTCAATTAAATAATCAATTACCTGTGGTGATTGGCTCCATCCATCAACATAATCTCCCAGAAAGATTAAGGTGTCTTTTGTAGTTACGTTGGCTCTTTCTATAATTTGATGCAGTGCATGCAAACCACCATGTATATCGCCTATCACGAGTGTTCTCATTTCTTGTAGTCTCAATTAGTTTATATACAAAAATAGAAGAAAAAATGGTTTTGTTTTATAATTTTCAGTTTAAATCCGAGCAGCCAAAACAGAAAAAATAAGAACAATTTCTTAATTTTTTTTGAATTCATTCGGTATTTCGTTAATTGGTTTTATCATTGCCTCTTTGTAAAAACATTTCACCGTCTTCACTTTATAAGTGTATTTTCCTTTAACTTATGGGTTGGTTTTTTATAATTTATTTAGGGTGTAATAAGAATTCAGAATACGTTTATTCAATTCAAATATATTGTTTATTAGCACCATAAAAATATTTTAGAATTTACATTACTGACACATTTTTTCAATAAATTTTGAATTGAATAGACTAAGTAATTAATTATACTTATTTGAAATACAAATGATTAATGTAAATTCGGGTATTAAAATCAGTATTTTAGTACTATGAAAAAATCACTATTTTTGGTGATAGTTTGATAAAATATTTTAGATTATTTTTACAAAAACTTAAAACATATATTAAGATGAATGCAGTTCTCGCTTTGTTGCTTCTATTGACCAGTTTTGTATGTCAAGTGATAAATGAATTCCTAGTTTGGTTAGCGGCTTTGTGGTCGTAAATATGTTGTAAATTATTAAAAAAGAGTGCTTTTTAGTTTTTTACGGTACATCATATTTCATCTTTCTCAAAATCCGTAATGCTTCTTTAAACGACAAATACACTTGTGTAAAAGGTTTCAAAAGCAGTTTGGCGTCAATCAGTTTTTGCTTGGCTTCTTCAAAACCGTTGAGGTAACAAATCATGAAGGTCGAGGGTAAATTTTCTAAATCTTTGCGTTCTCTTTCGGATAATGAAAGTCCTTTTTGGAGTTTTTTCAGCAAAGTAGTATTGGCATTGTAAATATGAAATAATAATTTTTTATTGAATTCCGGCGGCTGAAAAAGCATTTCTCTTTCAATTTTGTAATAGCCATTATCATGAAAATGTATGGTTTGTTTTTCTAAAGGATAGTAACTCGTTTTGTCATTCAAACCTAATGGAACATACTCGATAATCGTAAAAGTATCCTCATCAAAAGTGATTTCGACAACATCCTGAGCCGAATAAAAAAGCTTAATTTGTTCGTTTATCAGTTCAATATCCACACGTGACAAATAAGTTTTATCACGCGATTTTTTAGCAATTCCAGCCCAGCAAATCACAAATAATTCCTTGAACACTTTGTATTTTGGCGACATGTCTTTGTGCCTGAAATTCATGAAATCGATTACGCCATCCAGTGTATATTCGATGCTGTTTCTTGAATTATTTTCAATTCCAAGAACCGTTTCCGTGTTCTGATAATTCTTTTCAATTTCGCCTTCGACCGGCATGGTATTACTGCCTCGCCTTATAAAAATGCTGTTAACAGGAATGGTATGAATTCCTTTTTTGAAATAAGATGTGTTGCTTTTGGGTTTAATAGTTACTAATCCAATCACTTTATCCTTTGGCAAATTAGGGAAAGGCACATTTTCGTATTGGATTTTCGGGGGATTTTCCAGATATGCATTCACTAAATTCTGAATCCGGCTGTCGTCAAAGAAATCATCGCCAATAATAGTATTGTCTTGGTCTTCAACGCCCACAACAATATAAGAATTATTCGTAGGATTTGAATTGGATAAAGCACAAATGTGTTTCAAAAATTTAGCTTTTCCCTCCCGGGTATGTAAATTCAACTGACGCTTTTTATCATAAAAACTGCTCTCATCATTGTGAGCGAGAAGGTTTTTAATAAGAATGCGTTTGTTGATCATTTTAATCGGAGAATGATGTTTTTAGATTAACGATTTTTGATTTTAAAAATCCTTAAATTCATTTTGTCTTCTTATGTAAATTATGATAAATTGGAATAAAATCTGCAATCTAAAATCGTTAATCCAAAATATTTAAGGTACATTTTTTCCCATGCTTTCTGTCCAAATGGCAAACCAATCTTCCTTTTCTAATTCTAATTCGACAGCTTTTATCAACAATTGAATTCTTGCTACATTAACCGTTCCGGCAATAGGAATCACTTTGGCAGGATGTTTTAAAATCCAGGAAAGTAAGATCGTATCAGAACCAAAATGATATTTTGAAACTAATGTTGCCAATAATTTTTTTAGTCGGTGAGTTTGTGGAATATCTTCTCTAAAAACGCATCCTAAAGGATTCCATGACATAGGACGAATGTTATTCGTTTGCATATAATCAAAGCTTCCGTCAAGCATGGGGTCGAAATTAGTAGCCGAAAATTGTACTTGATTATAACTGATTTCCGTTTTCTGACGAACCAATTCTGTTTGTGAAGAAGTAAAATTAGAAAGACCAAAATCTATAATTTTTCCATCTGATTTTAGCTTCAAAACTGCTTCGGCAATTTCATCGGCTTGCATCAAAGGACTTGGTCTGTGCAATAAAAAGACATCTAGATAATCCGTGTGTAAATTTTTTAAGGAATTTTCAACAGACCAAATAATATGATCCGTAGAATAATCATAATGTTTTATGGTGTTTTTACGGTTTTCAGTCACCATTTGGATGCCGCATTTAGAGATCAGCTGTATTTTTTCTCTGGCTATTTTGCTGGAAGCAAATGCTTTTCCAAAATCAGATTCGGTGGTATAATCACCATATATATCTGCATGATCAAAAGAGGTGATTTTATTTTCTAAACATACATTAATCATGTATTCCATTTCTTTGGTATTGAGATTTTTATCCCAGATTCCCCAATTCATGACGCCAGCTACAATAGGTGATAATTTTGTTTTACTCATGGTTTTTATTTTTTATTGAAATTCGTATATCTTCGAATTCAAAGCATATTTTTCAAAGTTCTTAAAAATATAAAAATTGTATCATAATTCGTCCTTAAAATTAAGGGTTTTGTAGAAGTTTTAACCATTTTTTAACATCTTACGTCTAAAAAAAAATTCAATTTGCACCATCAAAACGAAGGCATTAAATTCAAGGTTTTAAAAATAATAAAATGGAAGAAAATACAGCGACTTTAGACATCAGAGCAATCAATGAAAAAATTGAAAGAGAGAGTGCTTTTATAGATCTTCTCACAATGGAAATGAACAAGGTTATTGTGGGTCAGAAGCACATGGTGGAGCGTTTATTAATTGGACTTTTGGGTCAAGGACACATTTTGCTAGAAGGAGTTCCGGGATTAGCAAAAACATTAGCGATAAATACCCTTTCACAAGCTGTTCAAGGATCTTTCAGCAGAATACAATTTACGCCTGATTTATTGCCTGCGGATGTTGTTGGGACAATGATTTACAACATCAAACAAAATGAATTTTCGATAAAAAAAGGACCCATTTTCGCTAATTTCGTCCTTGCTGATGAGATCAATCGTGCGCCAGCCAAAGTACAATCGGCATTGTTAGAAGCCATGCAGGAAAAGCAAGTGACTATTGGTGATACGACTTTCAAACTGGACCGACCATTTTTAGTTTTGGCTACTCAAAATCCAATTGAGCAAGAAGGAACATACCAATTGCCAGAAGCGCAAGTCGATCGTTTCATGTTGAAAACGGTTATTGATTATCCAAAAATGGAAGACGAGCGTTTAGTAATTCGTCAAAACCTAAAAGGGAGTTACGAAAAAGTAAATGCCGTAGTTTCAGTAGAACAAATTTTACGCGCTCAAGAAGCAGTTCGTGAGGTTTACATGGATGAAAAAATAGAAAAATACATTCTTGATATTATTTTTGCCACCCGTTACCCGGAGAAATATAAATTGGCTGATTTGAAACCATTAATCAGTTTTGGAGCGTCGCCGCGTGGAAGTATTAATTTGGCGAATGCCGCAAAATGTTATGCTTTTATCAAACGTCGCGGATATGTAATTCCTGAAGATGTTCGTGCTGTAGTTCATGATGTATTGCGTCACAGAATTGGAGTTACCTATGAAGCCGAAGCCGAAAATATTACTTCAGTGGATATCATTAACAAAATCGTAAACGAAGTAGAAGTACCTTAAAGTTTGTTTAAGGTTTAAAGTTTCAAGTTGTTGGATTACGAACTTGGAACGTTAAACTTTTAACCTTTAAACAAATTAAAAATGGATACAAAAGACCTCTTAAAAAAAGTACGGAAAATAGAAATCAAAACCCGAAGATTGAGCGATCATATCTTTTCGGGAGAATATCATACTTCTTTCAAAGGACGTGGAATGACGTTCAGCGAAGTGCGCCAATACCAGTACGGAGATGATATTCGTGCGATTGATTGGAACGTAACCGCACGATATAATGAAGCACACGTAAAGGTTTTTGAGGAAGAACGGGAATTGACCATGATGTTAATGGTTGATATTTCAGGTTCAGAAAGTTTTGGTTCGAAAAACCAATTCAAGAAAGATATCGTTACGGAGATTGCCGCAACAATGGCTTTTTCAGCTACTCAAAACAATGATAAAATAGGTTTGATTTTGTTTTCAGATGAAATAGAATTGTACATTCCGCCTAAAAAAGGGAGATCACATGTGTTGCGTATCATCAGGGAATTGATAGAATTTCAGCCTAAAAGCCGTAAAACAGATATTGCCCAAGCCTTGAAATTTTTATCGGGAACCCAAAAAAAGAAAGCGATTGTGTTTGTAATTTCAGATTTCATGTCAGAAGATTACGAACAAACATTGAAAATAGCTTCCAAGAAACATGATATAACAGGCATTCGTGTGTACGATATTCGAGAAGAAAAAATGCCGGATTTAGGTATGGTCCCCATGCTTGATGCTGAAACTGGAGCAATAGAATTGATTAATACCGGTTCGAAATCAGTGCGAATGAATTATGAGAAACAGTATCACGATAAAGTGAACTATTTTAAAGAAACATTCAGTAAATCAGGTTCAGGTGTTGTAAACACTAGAGTTGACGAAAGTTATGTCACTAAATTGCTGAGTTACTTTAAATCGAGATAAGAGTTCAATAATAAAAGATGAAAAAACAATTATACCTACTATTATTGCTGCTTTCTGCGGCTGTTTTTGCACAACAAAAACAAGTAGTCACAAGTATTGACACACTTAAAAATAAAATTGGTGCTGAATTTAAACTGTCGATAAAAACGACGGTTGACACAGCGTCTAAAGTGATTTTCCCAAAATTAAAAAACTTTGGCGCTTTAGAGGTAATTCAGTCCTATCCTATTGATACCATCAAAACGGATGGCCGTTATGAATTGGTAAAAAAATACGGTTTAACCCAATTTGATTCCGGTAGATATGTTATTCCGAGTATAAAAATTTTCATCAACAGCAAGCCGTTTCTAACAGACTCGCTTTTGGTTGAAGTGGCGAATGTTAAAGTGGATACTTTAAAACAAAAAATGTTCGATATCAAGGGCATTGCTCAAGCGGATAATTCGGTAGGAGATTGGTGGAAATATCTTTTGATAATCGCGTTGATTGTTGGAATTGGAGTTTTGATTTATTGGTACATTAAAAAACACCAAAAGAAAAAGTTAGAAGCTGAAATATTCAAAACGCCAATAGAAAAAGCGACCAGTTTGCTGGATACTTTAGAGAAAAAAGAACTTTGGCAAAAAGGAGAAGTAAAAGCCTATTACAGTGAATTGACGGATATTGCCAGAAATTATATTGAGGAAGCAATCGAAATTCCAGCAATGGAAAGCACGACATCAGAGCTGATTCAAGGACTTAGAGCCGCTTCTGTCAAAAAGAAAATGACACTTTCACAGGAAATTATCGAAAACCTCGAACGTGTTTTGAAACAAGCCGATTTAGTGAAATTTGCGAAATCAAAACCATTGGATTTTGAAATTACCGAAGACCGAAATAAGATTCAAAAAGCAATTCTGACATTAGACAATTCTATTCCTATAGAAGTTCCTGTAGAAGAAGATACTTTATTGAATGAAGCACAAAGACAAAAACAGATACAAATACAATTATTAAAAAAGAGAAAGAAACGTATCGTTACTGCAATTGTTTCAGTTGTCTTTTTATTGGTGGCAACCACCACTTTTTTCATTGTTCTCAAAGGATTTGATTATGTAAAAGACAATATTCTAGGGAATCCTACTAAAGAATTATTAGAGGGCGAATGGGTGAAAAGTGATTATGGAAATCCAGGTGTTATAATTGAAACGCCAAAAGTACTGAGGAGAGTTGATTTGACTAAAACGCTGCCAAAAGACGGAATGGCGTTGATTAAAGAAATGCAATCTTTTGCTTATGGAAATGTTTCGGATCATTTTTATCTGATGGTTTCTACTTTAAAGTATAAAAAAGAAACCGAAATAGATTTGGCAAAATCTATGGACGGAGCATTGCAATCATTAGAAGCGCAAGGGGCACAAAACATGATTGTGAAACAAGAAGATTTTGAAACCAAAGAAGGAATTAAAGGACTTAAAGCTTACGGAACATTTCAGAAAATTGATGGCGATAAACAAAGCAGTGTGAAAATTTATTATGAAGCATTATTGTTCAGTCAAGAAGGTGGATTACAACAAATTTTACTCTTCCATGAAGAAGGAGATACGTATGCAAATAATATATCAGAACGCGTTTTGAGTTCTGTCGAATTAAAACAAGCAAGTAAATAATGGCTAAAATAACTTTTTTAAACCCAGAATTTTTTTGGTTGTTTCTTCTGATTCCAGTTGCAATTGCCTGGTTGTTTTGGAAAAAGAACCAACAATCAGCGACGTTAAAAATAAGTTCATTACAAGGATTTAAAGGCACAACTTCTTATTTAACAAAGCTGAAACCCATATTGAATGTGTTTCGGGTATTGGCTTTGTGTTCTTTGATTGTGGCAATGGCAAGACCTAGAACGGTTGATGTAAGCAATAAAACAAAAACGACTAAGGGAGTTGATATTGTCATGGCAGTGGATGTTTCCGGAAGTATGCTGGCCAAAGATTTGAAACCAAACCGAATGGAAGCGCTGAAAAGAGTGGCTGCTGATTTTGTTGGAGAACGACCAAATGATAGAATTGGATTGGTGGTTTATGCTTCGGAAGCCTATACGAAATCCCCGGTTACCAGCGATAAAGCCGTTGTTTTAGATGCAATCAACAGTATAAAATACGATAATGTTTTACAAGATGGAACAGGAATAGGAATGGGATTGGCCACAGCCGTGAACAGATTGAAAGACAGTAAAGCGAAGAGTAAAGTGATTATTCTTTTGACAGACGGGGTAAACAATGCCGGGTTTATTGAGCCTGAAACCGCTGCGGATATTGCTAAGCAATACGGAATAAAAGTATATACAATAGGAATTGGAACAAACGGAATGGCAATGTTCCCTTATGCTGTGGCACCAAATGGACAGTTTTTATTCCAAATGATGAAAGTGGAAATTGACGAGCAATTGATGAAAAGCATCGCCAGAAAAACAGATGGAAAATATTTCAGAGCCACAAGCAATAGCAAATTAGCGGAGATTTACGCGGCTAT
>JBJOQF010000292.1:0-2691 GCA_046050185.1 Bacteroidota bacterium | reverse complement strand
ACAATGCGGTCAATGTCTTTGTCTACATAAAAAACATGTCCTACTTGACTGCCGTCGATATCGCCTTTTGGAGAAGGAATTCCAAGCACTTTACACATTAACTTTAAAGAAGTGTAATGTTTATAATCTCCAAATTTCCATAATTCCAACGTATCTAAATGTGGAATTTCCCAAGGTTTTTTTCCAAATAAATTCAGTTTGTTTGGAATAGCGATTTGATTGATAATCATACGGCGAGCGAGAAAAGGAATATCAAATTCCTTGGCATTATGCCCACACAAAACGTGTTGCGGCTGATTGAAATGATTGTTCAGCAAATTATTAAAATCGAGTAATATTTTCTTTTCTTCTCCAAAAAAAGAGGTTACTCTAAAATTTCGAATGTCGCCTTTAATCGTAAAAAAACCGACTGAAATACAGACAATTTTGCCAAACTCAGCCCAGATTCCGGCGCGGTCATAAAAGTCCTCAGGCGTATATTCGTCTTTGCGCTGGTATTGGGTTTTGTGTTCCCAAAGGTCTTTCATTTCGGAGTCTAAAGCATTGAAATTTTCTACTTCGGGAACGGTTTCAATATCGAGGAACAGAATGTTATTGAGATTTATTTTTTCTATCATCAGCTAGATTTGTTACATTTTTTGACTTCTAAGATTTTTAGATTAAATACCAAAACCTATATTAGTAAACTTGATCGATTTTTTTTGAATCTAAGACAATCTAAATTTCTAACAATCAAAGAAATCTAAAACGTCTAAAAATCTAAAACGTCTATTTTAAAATAAACTTTGTTGTATCGTTGGATTCTCATGTTCCAATAGCCATTTTTTTCGCCATAATCCGCCTGCATATCCTGTGAGTGAACCGTCAGTTCCTATAACTCGATGACAGGGAATTACAATCCAGAGCGGATTTTTTCCATTGGCAGAAGCCACTGCTCGAATGGCTTTGACATCGCCTAATTTTTTAGATAAATCCATATAACTACATGTTTTCCCAAATGGAATTTCGAGTAAGCCTTTCCATACTTTTTGTTGGAATTCAGTTCCTTTTGGATTCAGTGCAAAATCAAAATCAGTTCTTTTTCCCTCGAAATAATCGTTGAGTTGCGAAATTGCTTCTTGTAAAACAGTTGGGATTATTGTTGAAACAGTTCCTTCATCAGCAACTGAAATCACCGAAACACCATTTTCATCGCCAATGATTGTTGCCATTCCTAAAGGAGTTTTGATGTAAGCTGTTTCCATATTTTAAAGATAAAAAAATTAACCACAATGTTCATGAAGAAGACACAAAGTTCGCAAAGAAATAAAAATTGAATTGTATTAGAACTAAAAAAACCATTCGCAAAGACGAATGGTTCTGTTTTTTTAGCCCCGATAGAAGGGAAAATCCTTTTATTTTTTAAAAAAAATAAAAGATTGGAATGATAGCGGGATTAGCTCCTTAATAAATCTATTTCAGATTTGAATACACATAAGCTTCTAACGCCTTTAATTCTTCGTCAGTCATTGTTTTTGTAAGTACAATATTTGGTTGCATTAATGCATATTGAGCTGGATCTACAATAGGTTTGCTATCCCCTTTCAAGAAAGTAATAATGTTACCGCTTTTATCTTTATATATTTTAGCAATGTCTTGTAAACTTGGACCTATTAGTTTTGAATCCGTTTTATGGCAAGAGATGCAAGTTCCTTTTCCTTCAAAAATTTGCTTTCCTAATTGTTCCGGTGTTTGAACTTCTTCTGCCATTCCTTCAGAAGATGCAGCTTCTGATGCTGCAGGTTCCGCTTGTTTTTCAGTTGGTTCAGCTTCTTGTTTTTTACAAGAAAAAGCTAAAAATGCAATTGCAATTATTAATACTTTTTTCATTTTGTTTTTTTTAATTTTCTCAAAAATAATTTATTTTTTGAAATTAGAATAAAAAAAATGATTTTAAATTATTAGAATCAAAAAATCTAAATTTTATTTATTTAAAAGTATGGCAGCTTCTTTGGCAAAATAGGTCGAAATCAAACTGGCTCCGGCGCGTTTAATACACATTAATTGTTCCATCATAATTTTGTCATGGTCGAGCCAACCCCTTTCGGCAGCGGCTTTAATCATGGCATATTCACCCGAAACATGGAAAACGGTTACGGGAACATTCACGGCATTTTTGATTTCGCGAACGATGTCTAAATAGGCAATTCCGGGTTTTACCATGACCATATCGGCGCCTTCTTCTACGTCCCATAAGGCTTCTTTGATGGCTTCAATGCGGTTGGCATAGTCCATTTGATAGGTTTTTTTGTCTTTTGGAACTTCGACTTCCGCCTCTCTTGGTGCGCTGTCTAAAGCATCGCGAAACGGGCCGTAAAATGCGGATGCATATTTGGCCGAATAGCTCATGATACCTACATTAGGATAACCAGCAGCATCCAAACCTTCGCGCAAACGCAATACACGTCCGTCCATCATGTCAGAAGGCGCTACAAAATCGGCACCGGCTTGTGCGTGAGAAACGGCCATTTTCACTAAGGCTTCATTGGTCGCATCGTTTGCTACATCGCTACTTTCAATGATTCCGTCATGACCATAAATTGAATACGGGTCTAAAGCCACATCTGGCATTACAATCATCTCGGGACAAACCGATTTGATGGCACGAATGGCGTTTTGCATCAATCCGTTTGGATTCCACGCTTCTTTTCC
>JBJOQF010000291.1:0-6406 GCA_046050185.1 Bacteroidota bacterium | reverse complement strand
TTTTACCGTTTTCGTTGATGAATGTTTGCTCAATGGTAATAGGAACAATTTGTTTATCGAATTTGCCTTCGGCTTGTGCTTTCAAAGCTTTCATATGCGATTGGTACGCAAATTCATCTTGATCGGCTCTGGAGACATTATATTGTTTGGCTACTGCTTCTGCAGTTAGTCCCATTCCCCAATAATAATCTTCGTTTCCTGCTTTTGCAACAGCATAATCCGGAGTTGGTTTGTAACCTCCCATTGGAATAAAACTCATGCTTTCGGCACCACCGGCAATAATGCAGTCGGCCATTCCTGAGTGGATTTTGGCTGTTGCCATCCCGATTGTTTCTAATCCCGAGGCGCAATAACGGTTTACAGTTACACCAGGAACATCTTCGATTTTCAATCCCATCAAAGAGATTAATCGCCCCATGTTCAATCCTTGTTCTGCTTCAGGCATGGCATTTCCTACCATAACATCGTCAATACGTTTTTTGTCAAAATCAGGCAATTCACTCATCATGAACTCGATGGTTTCGGCGGCCAATTCATCAGGTCTTTTAAATCTAAAAACTCCTTTTGGTGCTTTACCTACCGCAGTACGATACGCTTTAACTATATATGCTGTTTTCATAATTATTATTTTGAATTTTGAATTTTAAATTTTGAATTAATTCAAAGGACATTTAAAATTCATAATTTATAATTTAAAATTAATTGCGAAGTGGTTTTCCCTTAGTTAACATAAATTGAATTCTTTCCAATGTTTTTCTTTCCGTACAAAGCGATAAGAAAGCTTCCCGTTCAAGATCTAATAAATATTGTTCAGATACTAATGTTGGTTCTGATAAATCACCACCAGCCATTACGTAAGCTAGTTTATTTGCTATTTTCTTGTCGTGTTCTGATATGTATTTTCCGGCTTGCATTTGGTCAGTTCCCACTAAGAACATTCCTAATGCCTGTTTTCCAAGAACTTTTACATCGCTTCTGCGAATCGGTTGTGTATAACCCGCTTCTGCCATTAGTAATGCATGTTTCTTCGCTTCGGCAATCTGGCGGTCTTTGTTCACCACAATGATATCTTTTCCATGCTGTAAAAGCCCGGTATCAAAAGCTTCGTAACCTGAAGTAGATACTTTTGCCATAGCAACAGTCAAGAAATATTCTTGTAAGACATTTAATTCTACATCATTTTTATGGAATAAATCCGATGCGCGCAAGGTCATTTCTTTCGATCCGCCACCGCCAGGAATTACCCCAACACCAAATTCCACTAATCCCATATAGGTTTCTGCAGCGGCAACAATTTTATCCGCATGCAAACTCATTTCACAACCACCGCCAAAAGTCATTCCGTGTGGAGCAACTACAACAGGGATTCCAGAATAACGCACACGCATCATCGTGTCCTGAAACATTTTGATAGCCATATTTAATTCGTCGTATTCTTGTTCGACTGCCATCATGAATATCATTCCGATATTGGCACCAACTGAGAAATTCGCCGCTTGATTTCCAATAACCAATCCTTGGTATTCCTTTTCAGATAAGTCGATTGCTTTATTGATTGCTGCCAATACATCGCCACCAATTGTATTCATTTTAGACTGGAATTCTAAATTCAAAATCCCGTCCCCTAAATCTTGTATAATTGCTCCGCTGTTACTCCATACTTTTTTGCTTTCGCGAATGTTGTTCAAGATGATAAAGGCATCCTGACCCGGAACTTTCGTTTGCGATTTTGTAGGGATATTGTAGAAAAAAGTAGCGCCTTCTTTTATAGTATAAAAACTGGAACTTCCAGAAGCCAACATATCATTTACCCATGCAGCTGGCGCTAAACCTTCGGCTTTCATGATTTCGATTCCTTTTTCGACACCAATGGCATCCCAAATTTCGAAAGGACCATTTTCCCATCCAAAACCGGCTTTCATCGCATCATCAATTTTGTATAATTCATCTGAAATTTCAGGAACTCGGTTCGAAACATAAGCAAACATTCCGGCAAAACTTTTTCTATAGAATTCTCCTGCTTTGTCTTTTCCTTTTACCAGAACTTTGAAACGGTCAATAGGTTTGTCAATGGTTTTTGTCAATTCTAATGTTGCAAAAGAAGCTCTTTTAGCTGGACGGTATTCTAAAGTGTCTAAATCCAAAGACAAAATATCCTTGTCTACTTTTTTATAAAAACCTTGTCCCGTTTTACTTCCAAACCATTTGTTTTTCATCATTTTGCTGACAAAATCTGGTAATTTGAACAAATCATGTTGTTCGTCATTCGGGCAGTTTTCGTAGATTCCGTTAGCAACATGTACCAAAGTATCTAATCCAACGACGTCAACCGTTCTGAAAGTGGCTGATTTTGGTCTTCCAATAACTGGACCGGTCAATTTATCTACTTCTTCAATAGTTAATCCCAATTCTTTTACCAAGTGGAACAAACTTTGAATTCCGTAAATACCAATACGGTTTCCGATAAAGGCAGGAGTATCTTTGGCAACAACCGAAGTTTTTCCCAAGAATTTTTCTCCGTATATGGTTAAGAAATCCAAAACTTCAATTGTAGTTTGTGGACCAGGTATGATTTCGAATAATTTTAAATAACGCGCAGGGTTAAAAAAGTGTGTGCCACAGAAATGTTTTTGAAAATCGTCACTTCTTCCTTCGCTCATAAAGTGAATAGGAATTCCGGAAGTATTTGAAGTAACTAAAGTTCCCAGTTTTCTAAATTTTTCAATTTGCTCAAAAACTAATTTTTTGATATCTAAACGTTCCACTACCACTTCAATAATCCAATCAACAGTAGCGATTTTCGCCATGTCATCTGTTGTGTTTCCAGTAGTAATTCTGTTGGCAAATTTTGGATTGTAAATAGGGGAGGGTTTCGATTTTAGGGAATTAGCCAAATGCTCATTCACCAATCGGTTTCTGACAATTTTGCTTTCTAAAGTAAGCCCTTTTTTAGCTTCAACTTCGGTGAGTTCTCCTGGAGCAATGTCCAAAAGTAAAACTTCAACTCCAATGTTGGCAAAATGGCAAGCAATTCCTGAACCCATAATTCCGGATCCAATTACTGCAACTTTTTTAATTGTGCGTTTCATATAAAATAATATTTGTTTTTCATCGGTTATATGTAATTCGCATTTCATCAATCAGTTTTCGCGACCAATTGTTGGTTATGCTCATTTCATACGTAGTTTATATTTATTTTTTATAGGAATATGGTATCGCCATTTTTAATTATTGATTGTTTTTTTGAATCGTGGCGATGTCATTTTCTGGTTTTTCAGTTTGCTCCGTCAGTTCACTGACGCTTGTGTGATTAAATATATTTTTATCATGAATTAATTCATTGATAGTTTCTGCCACTTCAATAAAATGTTGCAATTTTTCCTCCGATATATGTTTTCGTACGGTTTCATTGAATTTCAAAACGGTGTTTTTTGACAATTCTCTTTTCTCTTTTCCAAATTCTGTCAGGTAAATCAAAACCCCACGACCATCATAAGGATTTTTCTTTCTTAAGATTAGGCCTTTATCTTCCATTGATTTCAAGGTTCTGGTAAGACTCGTTGCTTCCATACCCATTTTTGGGCCTAAAGCGGTAGAGGGCGTTCCTTTTTCTTTATCCATACTCAGCAGAGCAAAACCTGTAGCCATAGTTGCGCCGTATTTTGACGCTTCTTCGTTGTACATTCTTGAAACTGCCTGCCAAGTTGCTCTTAAAATATAATCTATTGTTTTATCTTTCATATCTCTAACTATATCGATTTCAAATATAATAAAAAAATACTATGCACGCATAATAAGTTTAATTATTTTTTTAAATTTTTATCAAAACTAAAAAACTCCCCATGTAATGAAGAGTTTTTTAGTAAGAATTTTCATTTATTTTAGTTTTGCATTAACAAGTGCGACAACTGTACCGGTCAATGCTGACATTACAACAGTGATTGCAATATCCAATGCCATAATCTGAAAGTCAATATCTGGTGTTAATTTCATTGAATTGGCAAAGAAATCCATGTAAAAAGCCATAAATAGACCAAGTATAGCACCAGCACCAAAACCAGTTATCCAATTTGAAATCCCTGCCCATTTTATAAAAATATAGGCTGTGAATAATCCAAATGTAAGGCATCCTAAAAAAATCATTAGATAATTTTCATTCCCATTGGAAGGAAATGCTTCTTTAAATAGAATCCCGTAAAATAACCATCCATAAAGGAAGTAGATTATACCCCCTACAATACCTGAAACTAAAAAATTTTTCACATTCATAATTTTTTTATTTTATGGGTTGATACAATAAAGGTATTGAAAATAAAAGTTAAAGTGTTGAATAATAATTATATATGAAGTAATTATCAGTCTAAAAGAGTCGAATGTTGTTTTTTTTGCACCGTCTCTATCATAGCTTATGCATTCCTTCTAGCAAATCCTTCTACTAGATAGTTCATAATTTAAATAATGAGATTGGTTTCCTACTAATTGGATGTTGTTTATTACTCTTTGAAGTTATTTTGGAAAATAAATCCTTTAGATTGAATAATTAATTTTTATACTGATATCAAATTTACTATCAAAGAATACTATGATTTGTTAGGAATTGTTGTATGTTTTGGATAGGTTTATGAAATACTAACCGTAGATTTTATGAAATAAATCGATGTATTTATCCAATACGATTTTTCGTTTCAGTTTTAGTGTAGGTGTCAACTGTCCGCCTTCAATAGACCAAACATCTGGAGTCAATTCAAAGCGTTTTATTTTCTCCCAATTTCCAAATTTTTCATTTAAGGTATCAATCTCGGTCTGAATTCGTTCGATTACTTTTTCGTTAGAGATAATTGCTTCATTGCTTTTTCCAACATCTATTCCATGAAGAACTGCCCATTCCTTAATGAACTCAAAACTTGGTTGGATGATTGCTGCCGGCATTTTTTGTCCGTCACCAATGACCATTATTTGTTCAATGAAACGGGATTGCTTCATTGTATTTTCAATTAATTGTGGAGCAATATATTTTCCACCGGATGTTTTGAACATTTCTTTTTTACGATCGGTAATTTTCAAGAATCCGTCTTCATCAAATATTCCAATATCTCCTGTGTGGAAATACCCATTTGTAATTACTTCGTTGGTTAGTTTTTCATCTTTATAATATCCCATCATTACGTTAGGTCCTTTGCAAAGGATTTCACCGTCTTCAGCAATTAGTACTTCTACATTATCGATTACTTTTCCCACAGTTCCTACTTTGAAACCGTGATTTCTCATGTCGTTAACAGAAATTACTGGAGAGGTTTCAGTCAAACCATAGCCTTCCATTACGGGAATTTCTGCAGCAGCAAAAACTCTGGCTAATCTGGGTTGCAAAGCAGCACTTCCGGAAACCATCAAATCCAGATTTCCACCTAAACCTTCTTTCCATTTACTGAAAATTAATTTACGTGCAATTTTGAGTTGGAATTCGTACCACAAACCATTTTTTCCATAAGGCTCGTAGATTAATCCTAAATCAATTGCCCAAAAGAATAGTTTCTTTTTAATGCCGGTTAATTCAGTCCCTTTGGCGTAGATTTTATCGTATACTTTTTCAAGAAGTCTTGGAACTGCAGTAATTACTGTTGGTTTTACTTCTTTAAGATTATCACTAATTTTATCTATTGATTCTCCAAAATAGATTGAAACACCATAATATTGATATAAATACAAAATCATTCTTTCAAAAATATGACAAATAGGAAGGAAGCTCAAAGCACGAGTTTTTCCTGCCTCAAAAGGAATTCTGGAAGCACTATCCAAAACATTTGAAACAATATTTTTGTGAGAAAGCATGACTCCTTTTGGTTTTCCTGTTGTCCCGGAAGTATAAATAATAGTCGCTAAATCTTCAGTTTTCACATTATTTTTTCTAGCTTCAACCTCATTTTGGTTGCTTTGGTCATCACCAAGAATTAGCAATTCATTCCAATTTTTGCAACCTTCAATTTCGTTGAACGAATAGATTTCTTTAACATAAGGTACTTTATCCCTAATAAGATTTACTTTCCGAAGCACTTCTGCATCTGATACAAAACAATAAATAGCTCCTGAATGGTTTAAGATATATTCATAATCATCTTCAGAAATAGTTGGATAAATGGGTACCGTTTGTGCGCCTGTTTGTAGCACACCAATATCCATAATATTCCATTCCGTTCTGTTATTAGAAGAGATGATAGCAATTTTATCGTCTTTTTCAACGTCTAATTTCAGTAATGCTCTAGATACAGCATTGGCTTTAGCAATGTATTCTTGAGTAGAAGTTTTTATCCAAACCCCATTTTGCTTCGTTGTTAAAGCATCTGGAATTGAAGTGTATTTATCTTGCTGATAATAGGGAAAATCAAAAAGTCTGGTTATAGAAGTCATT